>JBAPYC010000965.1:0-9180 GCA_049284535.1 Streptosporangiaceae bacterium | reverse complement strand
GACCCCGGGCGGGCTGCGCGCCGCGATCGCCCGCGCCGTCCGGGACGTCAACGCCGCCAAAGCCAAAAAACGCCGGGAACAGGCCAGGAAACACGCCCGGGTGCAGACCTGGATGGAGCCGTCCGGGAACGCCGCGATCGAGGCCCGCGAGCTCCCGCTAGCCGACGCCGAGGCGATCGACCAGCGGATCAGCTGGTGGGCCCGGCAGCTGCGTGCCGCCGGGATCAAGGGCAGCACCGACCAGCTCCGGGTCCGGGCGTTCACCGACCTGATGCTGGCCCGCGATTCCCGCCCCGGTCACCCCGGCGGCCGCCCGCCCGCGGCCGGGTTCGCGGCCGCCGCGACCTTGACCATCCCGGCCGCTACCGTCCTGGGCCTGGCCGACCGGCCCGGGGAGTTCGGCGCCTGGGGCCCCATCGACCCCTGGCTGGCCCGCGACCTCGCCGAAGCCGCCGCGCGGAACCCCCGGTCGACCTGGTGCGTGACGGTCACCGATGCCGATGGGCACGCCGTCGGGCACGGCTGCGCCCGCCCCGAACCTAAAAGCCAGCGCACCCAGAACCAGCGGACACAGAACCAGCGGACGGGAAGACCTCCGCCGGCTGGTAGATCCGGGTTCAGCTTCACTCCCGAGAAACGCGCCGGACCAGAAGGCGGATACGGCACCTGGCGGCTCCGCACCCCCGGACCAGGTCCGGACCTCATCCTCACCCTCGAACCGCTCACCACAGACCCCTGCGACCACCGGTACGAAGCCCGCGGACACGATCCCGGAGTCACGCTCAAGCACCTGACCCAGATCCGGTACGCGACCTGCACCGCCCCAACCTGCCGGCGGCCCGCCGCCCAATGCGACTACGAGCACAACATCCCCTACGAGGCAGGCGGCCGGAGCTGCCTGTGCAACGGGGCACCGAAGTGCCGGCACGACCACCGGCTCAAGCAGCACCCCGGATGGAGCGCCGAGCAGCAGCCGGACGGGACGTTCCGGTGGACCACACCATCGGGACGGACCTACACCACCGAACCGACCCGGTACCCCGTCTAGCCAACCGGAACCGCCGGCCACCGCGCCGGCGTCCGGAACCGCCGGCGCCTACGCCGTCCAGCTGTTACGCCGTCCAGCTCTGCAGGAACGCCGCGTCCTTGGCCGAGATGTCCGCCCGGAACATGGGGTGCAGGTCCATCGACGGCGAGTACTTGCCCGCCGGGACCTCACGGCCCAGCGCCTCGGCCATCGCCCGGACGTGGTGCGGCCCGGCCCCGCAGCAGATGCCCACGTAGTCCACGCCCAGATTGCGGGCCTGCGACGCGAACGCGGCCATCTCAAAGCGCGTGCACACATGCGGATCGAGCGCGACCGGGAAGGCCCGCTCGCCCTCGGCTGTCCGCAACGTCTCCATGGTCGGGGCGGACGCGTCGGTCCGGTAGGGCACCGGCTGCATCGCGACCGCGCAGTCCACCGCTTCCCTGATGTCCGTGATCAGCGGGAGCATCGTCCGCGGTCCGCGGTCGCAGTTCAGCCCGACGATCTCGGCGCCCTCGGCCGCCAGGATGCGGCACGCCTCGGCGTACTCGTAACCGTCCCGGGTGCGGTCCGGCTGGGTCGGCGCCAGCGTCACCATCGCGGGCAGCCCCAGCTCCTTGATGATCTCCAGCGCGATCAGCGCCTCGCCGAGGTAGTCGTTGGTCTCGGAGATGACGAAGTCGATGCCCTCCTCGACCGCCCACCCCAGCTGCTCGGCGTACATGGTGCGGACGACCTGCCTGCTCGCCGGGCTATCCGGGTCGTAGGCCCAGGTGTTGCACACATTGCCGGCCACCAGGGCCCCGCCTTCGGCCGCGACCTCCCGGGCGATCCGCACCGCCTGCCGGTTCATCGCCTCCAGGTCGCCCTCGCGGCCGACGTCACGCAGCTTCTCCCGGTGCGCGTAGTAGGTCAGCGCGACCATGACGTCCGCGCCGGCCCGCAGGAACTCCCGGTGCAGCTCGCGCACGGCGTCCGGGAAATCCAGCACCACCTCGGGCACGAACGGCCCGGCCTTGATGTAACCGCGGCGCTCCAGCTCGAAGACATAACCCTCGGCGCCCAGCATGGTGCCGTTGCGCAGCCGATCGCTAATGGGGGTACTCATCAGGCCACCTTTCCCTCGGCCGCGAACCTGGCCGGCGTGAACCGCCGGATGTCGTAAACCGTGCCCTGCTGCAGGGCAAGCTGGGCCAGCACGCGGCCCACCCACGGCGCGAACTTGTATCCGGTACCGCGCCACCCGACGCCGGTGTACAGGCCATCCGCGCCCGGCACCGCGCCGAGGATGAACTCATCGTCCGCCACCAGGTCATACCAGCAGGTATCAACCCCGCTAGCGCTGGCCACGTCGACGACCTCCGCGTCCCGCAGTCCGGGAATGCATTCGGCCACGAACTCTTCCACGCTCCCGATGGGGCTTTCGGTCCTGTCCACATCGGGAGGGTTGTAGTAGCCAATTTTCACTCCGGGCGTCTTCCCGTCGTACACCGGATGCCCGTAGATGCCGATGTCCAGGTAGGCGAACACCGGCATTGCCTTCTCGGTGAACTCCTCGCGCATGCCGGGCGCCGGGATGAAGTACTTGGACTGCACCGGGCGGTCCGGGCTCAGCGGGAACCGGACCGTGCAGCCCGGCACCAGCCCGAGCACATCGTTGGTGCCCAGCCCGGCGGTCACCACCAGCACGTCGGATTCGACCGCGCCGTCATTTGTGCCGACCACCCAGGCCCGGCCGGACCTGGTGATCGCGCGTGGCTCGCAGTTCTCCACCACCAGGAGGCCGCGCTCGGCCAGGCCCTCGCGCAGGGCAGCGGTCACCGCGGCCAGGTCGGCAAACCCGGCCTCCACGTCCAGCCAGCCGGCGTCGGCGTCGAACTGGGGGAACCGCTCCCGCAGCTGCGGGCCAGACAGGGCCTCGCGGGGGAGCTGCAGCTGCTCCAGGACGGCGTAGCTTTCCACCGCGTAGGTGCTGTCCAGATCCGGGGTGATGCTGGCCTTGACCAGGTTCAGGCAGCCGCAGTCGACCAGCATCGCGCGGCCGCGCTCGCGTTCGAACTCGTGCCACAGCCGCCGGGCCTCGAACGCGAGCCGGGCATAGTCGGGGTCCCGGTAGTCGTTGCGGACCGACCGCGTCAGGCCGAACGAGGCGGTCGCGGGGTCGCCCACCCGGGACCGGTCGAGCACCGTCACGGACTCGGCGAAGGGCGCGGCCTGGTACGCCGTCATCAGGCCCATGACGCCGCCACCGATAATCGTCAGCCGCCCGGCCAAAGATCACACTCCCTGCTGTCCGGTATCTGCCGCTGCTGGCAGATGGATAGTATCAGCAGACAAAGTAGAAATTCAGTCTGAACGGGCGGGGCGCGTGCCCCGCCGGCCCGGCCGTCCGCTCGCCGTTCCCTGCCTGGCCGGACGCTGCCGGGCAGCCACTGTCTTGAGCTATTGCCGCAGTGGTTAGAATGTACAGACAAACGGTCTAGCCCCCGCCGGATGTCAATGATGCCTGAACGCGAACGAGCCACCAGCGGCCCGATAACCATCGACCGGACCAGCCCGGTGCCGCTGTATTTCCAGCTGGCCCAGCATTTCGAATCGGCCATCAGGTCCGGTGCGCTCAAGGTCGGCACCCGGCTGGAGAACGAAGTCCAGCTGGCGGAGATGCTGGGCTTGTCCCGTCCCACCGTCCGCGCCGCATTCCTCTACCTGGCCAACAAGGGGCTGGTCGTGCGCAAGCGCGGCGCCGGGACGCTGGTGGCCAACGAGCGGATCGACCGCAACGTCGAGCTCACCAGCCTGTACGACGACCTCGCGGCCAGCGGCCGCAAGCCCGGGACCAAGGTGCTCAAGGCCGAGGTCAGCCACGCCAGCGACCAGGTGGCCGATGCCCTGCAGCTGCCCGAGCGGGCCCTGGTCATGTCGCTGGAGCGGATCCGGCTGGCCGACGACGAGCCGATGGCCCTGCTGCACAACTACCTGCCGGCCGGGCTGGTCCAGCTGAACGTCGAGATGCTCACCGAACACGGCCTGTACGAGCTGCTGCGGGCCTCTGGCGTCGGGCTGTACTCGGCCACCCAGCGGATGGGCGCGAAAAACGCCTCGACCGCCGAGGCCCGCACGCTGAACGAGACCCGGGGCACGGCCCTGCTCACCATGGAGCGCACCGTCTACGACCAGTCCGGCCGCCCGGTCGAGTTCGCCCGGCACCTCTACCGCGCCTCCCGGTACGCCTTCACCACCAGCTTCCCCCGGCCCGAGGGCGGCGGCCTCGGCTAGGCCGTCCGCTGTGGGGCTCACCAGCCGTCCACCTGGCTGACGGCGATCGCCGGGGTCCGCCGGTTACGCTGGCCCAGTGGCGACTCTCGATGACGTAGCCCGGCTGGCCGCGGACCTGCCCGAGGTCAGCGAGGGCGAACGGCACGGCAACCGGACCTGGTCAGCCGCCGGCAAGGCGTTCGCCTGGGACCGGCCGTTCAGCAAGGCCGACATCCGGCGCTTCGGCGACCAGACCCCGCCCGACGGGCCCATCCTGGCCGTCCGCGTCGGGGACCTGGCCGAGAAAGAGGCGGTGCTGGCCGCGAACCCGGACGCGTTCTTCACCATCCCGCACTTCGACGGGTACTCCGCCGTCCTGATCCAGCTGCGGCTGGTGAACACGAAGGCCCTGCGGGAGGCCCTCACCGACGGCTGGCTGGCCGTCGCCCCGCCGGAGCTGGCCCGTGAGTACCTGGCGCGCTGAGGTGTATCAGCGCCGCCGTCCGCTGCTCCGTTTCTGCAAGGGTGTGCCCTCGCCAGAGCGGGAGTGAGGGCACCCCGGCTGGAATTCCAGACGGGGAGCAGACATGGGTACCAGTCCGAGGTTTTTCGACTGCCCGGCCTATCTAGACAAGACCGGTGCGGCCCGGTGCGGGCTTCCGGCCGAGGTCGAAGACGAATACACGCTGCAGTCCACCGACGGCCCACTGGGCGGCGTGCGGATCCGGTGCCCGCGCGGGCACTGGTTCAACGGCCCGGCCGAGGCCCTGAAGCTCCCCGTAAGCCAGGACACCTGTACCTGCGACGGGGACACCCCGGCCGCCCGGCTCAGGGGGCTGCTGCCGGGACCGCCGCGGGCCGCCTGACCGGGCGCAGCAGGAGCATGGCGGGGACCACGCTGGCCAGCGAAAGGGCCGCGATGACCCACCAGCCGTGGCGGAACGCGTCCAGCCCGGCGGCGCCCCGGCTCGTGCTGGTGCCGAGCACGGCCACCAGGATGGCGACGCCCAGGGCGAGGCCGGTCTGCCGGATCATGTTGATCACCCCGGAGCCGGTGGCGAACGACTGCGGCGGCAGCGACGCCGAGGCGGTCGCCAGTACGGTGGGCATGGTCAGGCCCACCCCGGCCCCGGTGAGCAGCATGCCGCCCAGCGCGCCCCCCACGTAATCGGGCTGGACCCCGATGGCCAGCGCCCACCAGGCCACCCCGGCCGCGAAGGTCACGCAGCCCAGCGAGAGCACCAGTGCGGCCCCGTACCGGGCGATGAGCCGCCCGGCCAGCCCGAACGCGACCAGCGGCACCATCAGCGGCCCGGGAGCGATAGCCAGCCCGGCCTGGAGTGCGCTCCAGCCCCAGGCGCCCTGCTCCCACAGCACGATCGACAGCAGCATCGCCCCGAAGGCCGAGAAGAAGAAGATGGCGACCAGCGACGCGCCGGTGAATTCGCGTGACCGGAACAGGGACGGGTGGATGAGCGGGTTGCGCGCGTGCAGGCAGTGCACGGTGAACAGCGCGAGCAGCACCACGGCGCCGGCCAGCGTGCCGGTAACCCCGGCTGAGGCCCAGCCCCAGTCGCTCCCCTTGACCAGGCCGAAGGTCAGCGTCGCGATGCCGGCCGTGGCCAGCACCACGCCCAGCGCGTCCGGCCGCTCGGTGGGGTGCCCGGGCAGGTGCGGCAGCCGGCGCCAGCCGACGATTAGGGCCACGATCCCGATCGGCACGTTGATCAGGAATACCCACCGCCAGCTCGCGGTGACCAGCAGGCCGCCGATGACCGGGCCCAGCGCCGCGGCCAGCCCGGAGATCGCCGACCAGGCGCGCACTGCGCCAGACCGGCGCTCGGCCGGGTAAGTCGCGAGCACCAGCCCCAGTGACGTGGGCGTGAGCAGGGCAGCTCCGGCCGCCTGGATCAGCCGGAAGCCGATCAGCATGGCGACGCTGTCCGCCCCGGCGCAGGCGGCCGACGCGGCGGTGAAGATGGCCACGCCCAGCAGGAAGCCCCGGTCCCGGCGATACCGGTCGGCCAGCCGCCCGAAGAAGACCAGCAGTGAGGCGTAGACGATGGCGTAGCCGTTGAGCACCCAGGAGAGCTCGCTCAGGTTGGTCGTGCCCAGGTCCCGGGCGATCTGCGGCAGGGCCACGTTGACCACGAACAGGTCCAGGCTGGCCAGTACCACGCCGGCCGAGACGATGGTGAGCACCTCGCCTGGTGCCGCCCCTGTGGCCGCCGTTCCCGTCGCCCTGTCCCGCAGGGTGCGTTCTGTCATGCAACGAACCGTAACCCGAGTGAGTTCTATAAAGCAACTAACAAGCGACGGACGTGCCTGGGGCACCGCGCGGGCCGGCCAGGGCGGTACGCTGCTTGCGGTCGGATCACCCGTTGTTTCGGAGCCACGCGCTGATGCTCAGCCCAGAGATCGTCGATTCCCTGTTCCCGCTTGACCTGCCCGAGCCGGAGTACTGGGAGGACCTCTACCCGCCCCGTGACCTGCCCGCGGGCGCGCAGGTCACGCGGTTCGCGCCCAGCCCGACCGGCTTCCTGACCATCGGCGGGGTGTACGCCGCGACCGTCGACGCGGACGTGGCGCGGCAGTCCGGCGGTGTGTACCTGGTCCGGCTGGAGGACACCGACCAGGCCCGGATCACCGAAGGTGCGGCCGAGCAGTTCGCCGAGGCCTTCAGCTACTTTTCCATCGCCCCGGACGAGGACGAGAGCAACGGCCGGTACGGGCCGTATACCCAGTCCGTCCGGTGGCAGATCTACCTGACCTACGTCCGGGAGCTGCTGCGCCAGGGCCGGGCCTACCCCTGCTTCGCGACCAAGCAGGACCTGGAGGAGATCACCGCCCGGCAGCGGGCGGCCGGGGCCCTGCCCGGCTATTACGGCACGTGGGCCATCTGGCGCGACGCCGATCCGGAGGAGGTGGCCAAGCGGCTGGCGGCCGGTGACCCCTACGTCGTCCGGTTCCGCTCCCCGGGCGCCTCAGGAGTCCGGGTGAGCTTCACCGACGCAATCCGCGGCGAGCTGACCATGGACGACAACCGCAACGACGTGGTCATCCTGAAGAGCAGCGACACCGAACCGCGGCTACCCACTTACCACTTCGCGCACGCGGTCGACGACCACCTGATGCGGGTCAATATGGTCATCCGGGGCGACGAGTGGATCTCGTCCGTGCCGCTGCACCTGCAGCTGTTCGACGCCCTCGGCTTCGACCGGGTGACCTACGCGCACTTCGCCCCGCTGATGAAGCAGGACGGCGGCAGCCGCCGCAAGCTCTCCAAGCGCCGCGACCCGGAAGCCACCGTGACCTTCTACATCGACCAGGGCTTCCCGGCCCCGGCGGTCCAGTACTACCTGCGCGGCCTGGCCAACGGCCGGCTGGCCGAGCTGCCGCTAGACGAGGCGCTGGCCGCGCCGATCCGGCTTTCGGAATGCGGTACCGCGGGCCCGCTGGTCGACATGGTCAAGCTCGACGACATCTGCGCCGACTACGTCGCCACCCTGTCCGGGCCGCAGATCCTGGCCAAGCTGATGGTGTGGGCCCGGCGCTACGCGCCCAGCCTGGCCGACGTGCTGACCGCCGAGCAGGACCTGGCCCTGCGGGCCCTGGCCATCGAGCGTGAGGGCGTGGCCAACCAGCGCAAGGACCTGCGCAAGTGGGCCGACTTCCTGCCCGTCTACGGGTACTTCTTCCCGGAGCTGTTCGACCTGGTCACCGACCCGGCGGACGCCCGGTTCGGCGGCCTGGACCCGGACCTGGTGCGGGCCGTGGCCGACGCCTTTGCCGCCGGTTACCAGCCGCCGGGGCCGGACACCGACTGGTTCGGCCAGATCCGGGCGCTGGCGGCCGATCTCGGCTTCGCGCCCAGCCAGAAGGTCTACAAGAGCGATCCGGACGCCTACCGGGGCTCCATCCGCGAAGCGTCCCAGGTCATCAGGGTCCTGCTGACCGGGACGCAGCGCAGCCCCGACCTGGCCCAGGTGGCAGCCGCGCTCGGGACCGACGAGGTGCTGCGGCGCGTCCGCGCGCTGGGCACGCCCGCGGCTTAGGTCTGCGGGCCGGCTCCGCCGGTCTGCTCGCCACCCTGCTGGCCGCTGGCTTCGTCGTCACCCTGCTGGCCGCTGGCTTCTGCGTCTTCGGGCGGCGCAGTGCGCAGCGGCGGCAGCTTGTAGAGTTCGTCCAGGTCCAGCTGCTGGGCGTCCTTGAGCACGATGTCCTGCTGCTCCTGGGCCTTCTCGGCCGTCTGCTTGGCCAGCTCGGAGGCCAGCCCGCCGAGCTGGCGCACGCCGATATCCTCCACCACCACGTGGCTGCTGGCGAAGATCACTATGCCCTCGACCCGGCGGCCCGCCTTCTCCGGCGGGGACAGGGCCGCGCCCACGGTGGCCGCCTCGAGGGGGTTAGCGGCGTGCGCGGCCAGCCTGTCCCGTTCCTCGAGCACCCACTTGTGGAAGTTCATGACCGCGCCGTGCAGCGGCAGGTTCTTCACGTCGTCGTTGGTCAGGCCGAAGCGCTTGCCCTTGCCGAAGCAGCGGGCATACGCCATCACGGCCGATGACCACAGCGCCAGGGGGATGAGCGGATCGCGTTCATCTTCGGCTTTATCCAGCTCGTTCAGGAGCCTTTTACTGCAGTCCATGACGAACTGCAGATCCTGGATGATCGACGCCTGGTCGGCCAGGACGCGCGCGGACGGCACGTCGAGGTTCACGGTCAGCATCGGCGGCATTGACGACATCTGCCGATCGTCTCACCGGTGAGACGATCGGCACGTCTCACAAACGGACAACCCGCACCTATGCCGCCGTCCGCTGCGCAGGCGGCGCAGGCGGCGCGCTGGTGGCCCAGCGGATGGCCTGCACCATGGCGTGCCCGGCCGGGCGGACCAGCAC
>JBAPYC010000964.1:0-2880 GCA_049284535.1 Streptosporangiaceae bacterium | reverse complement strand
CCCATAGCCGTTCTGGCCATAGCCATTTTGGGCGGGGCCGTTCTGGCTGTAGCCGTCGGCACCGTAGCCGTTCTGGCCGGAGCCCTCCTGGCTATAGCCGTTCTGGCCATAGCCGTGCTGGCCGTAGCCAGAAGAGTCGTATCCGCCCGGCGGGTAGGCCTGGGTCCGGTCAGACAGATCGTCGGGACCGCCGCCGGGAGCCGGGAAGCCGGCCGCGCCCGCACCCGGGGAGGCGTAGTCGGACTCCCCATAACCGCCGGACGAGCCGTATCCGTGCTGGCCGTATTCCGGGCCGGAGGGCTGGCCGTATTCCGGACTGGCAGGAGAGGACGGCGCGGAAGAGCCGAAGCCCGGGTCGCGGCCGTACCCCAGCGGGTCTGATCCCCGCGGGTCAGGACCAAGCGGGTCCGAGCGCCGCGGGTCAGGACCAAGCGGGTCCGAGCCCAGCGGGTCCTGCGCACGGCGGGAACCGGGCCGATCGCCGCCGGGCCAGCCGGCGTCGGGAACGGACCCGTAACCCGGCTGGGCCTCATAGCCGGGCTGGCCGTAGCCGGGCTGGCCGTAGCCGGGCTGGCCGTACCTGGGCTGACTGCTGTAGCCGGACTGGTCGCCGTAGCCGGGCTGACTGTCCGATTCGGGCCAGCTGGAACGCGGCTCATCGGAGCCGGCGTAGCCGTCCCGGTAAGCGGTGGTCGGTTCCTGGTCGTAGGCCGGTGCGTTGTTGTCGTAGCCCAGTGCGTTGTCGTAGCCCAGGGCGTCGGGCGTCCCTGAACCGATGGCGGTCCGCGGGACAGACGAAGACGACGAGCCGGACTCGATCGCCAGGCGCGGTCCGGACAGCGGGTCCGGATCGCGCGGGCGGCTGACCACCGGCGCGCCGAACGAGCCGGGCGGGGTGCTTGCGCCAGGGAGGTCCTGGGGTCCGGAGGCAGGCTGCGGGCCGGACGTGTCCTGAGATTCGGAGCCGAAGCCGCGGTCGTCGACGGGGTGGGGGGTGTAACGGACCATGGCCCCCGCGTTCGGCGTGAACGTGGGCTTGGGGCCCGTGTCGGTGGCGGCGGACCCGTAGCCGTAGGCCGGCTGGGAGCCGTAACCGGATTCCTGGTCGTAGCCCGAGGTACCCGGTTCATAGCCCTGCGCCTGGTCGTAACCCTGCTGGTCGTAGCCCTGCTGGTCGTAACCCTGCGCCTGGTCGTAGCCGGGAAGGCCCCTGCGGCCCGCCCGGACGCGGCCCTCGCCCGCTCTCACCGCGCGGTAGCCACCGCTGGGCTGACCCTGCTGATAGTCATTCTCGCCGGAACCGCTGGATTCCTCACGCTCATCGCGCGAGTCCCAGCCGCCCGACGGGGCGTCCCAACCACTCATCTGTGCTCAATTCCCCGTCGCTACGGAAGACGGCTGCCTTGACAGCGTCCGAGATCCTGGCGTGAGCGGGATGCCCGCCAGATAACGGCAACATGGAGCGAGGCTACAGGCCAATCACGAAGATCATGGGCAATACACCCAAAGTCGACATCGGGTGGACTAGACCATTACGATACGAATCCGCAGGCCGGCCCGTAGTGCCCGAATGGCCGTCCCCCTGAACTGCGGCCTCTCGCACACAGAATACCGGCCCCCCGGAATTATGTGGGGCCACCTGGAATTCTGCGTCGTATCAGGCCGACTTCTCGCGCGGGGTCCGCCGCGACACGTCTCGCGGGACGATCGTCGGGTTGACGTTCTCGAGCACGGCCTCGCGGGTGATCACGACCCGCTCGACATCCTTGCGGCTCGGCACCTCGTACATCACCGACTGCAGGACCTCTTCCAAGATCGCGCGCAGGCCGCGCGCGCCGGTCCCGCGCAGGTTGGCCTGATCGGCGATGGCCTCCAGCGAGTCCGGGGTGAACTCCAGGTCCACGCCGTCCAGCTCGAACAGCCGCCGGTACTGCTTGACCAGGGCGTTGCGCGGCTCGGTCAGGATCTGGATGAGCGCGTCCCGGTCGAGGTTGTGCACGCTGGTGATCACGGGCAGGCGGCCGACGAACTCGGGGATCATGCCGAACTTCAGCAGGTCTTCCGGCATCACGTCACCGAACTGGTCGGTGTTGGCGTTGTTCCGGACCCGCAGCACCGCGTTGAAGCCCATGCCATTGTGACCCGAGCGCTGCTCGATGATCTTCTCCAGGCCGGCGAACGCCCCACCGCAGATGAACAGGACATTCGTCGTGTCGATCTGGATGAACTCCTGGTGCGGATGCTTGCGGCCGCCCTGCGGCGGCACCGAGGCGGTGGTGCCCTCGAGGATCTTCAGCAGTGCCTGCTGCACACCCTCGCCCGACACATCGCGGGTGATCGACGGGTTCTCGCTCTTGCGGGCGATCTTGTCGATCTCGTCGATGTAGATGATGCCGGTCTCGGCCTTCTTCACGTCGAAGTCGGCGGCCTGGATCAGCTTGAGCAGGATGTTCTCGACGTCCTCGCCGACGTAGCCGGCCTCGGTGAGCGCGGTCGCGTCCGCGATGGCGAATGGCACGTTCAGCATCCGGGCCAGGGTCTGCGCCAGCAGCGTCTTGCCCGAGCCGGTCGGGCCCAGCAGCAGGATGTTGGACTTGGCCAGCTCGACGCCGTCGTCGCCGGCCCGCTCGCCGCCCGACTGCACCCGCTTGTAGTGGTTGTAGACCGCCACGGACAGGCCCTTCTTGGCCTTGTCCTGGCCGATCACGTACGAGTCGAGGAACTCGTAGATCTCCCGCGGCTTGGGCAGGCTGTCCCACTTCAGCTCGGTGGGCTCGGCCAGCTCCTCCTCGATGATCTCGTTGCACAGGTCGATGCACTCATCGCAGATGTAGACACCTGGCCCCGCGATCAGCTTCTTGACTTGCTTCTGGCTCTTCC
>JBAPYC010000963.1:0-1501 GCA_049284535.1 Streptosporangiaceae bacterium | reverse complement strand
GCCCCGGCCAGCCAGGCGGCCCGGCTGGTTCGCTGGCCGGCCTGGCTGTCGACGGCGTACAGCAGCAGCCCGATGGCCACGGCGTCTTCCGGATGCCCCCAGCGCACGGTGACACTCCACAGCGCGGCGGCGCCCGCCGCGGCCAGCACGAAGCGCCGGGGCCGGGTCGCACCCAGCCGTTCGGCCAGTGCGTCGGCGGCGAACAGGGCCACGGCCGAGATACCGACCTCGTACGGCCCAGCCAGCAGCCACAGGGCCGGGTAGGGCTCGTGCGGCACCACCAGGGAGAGCCCGGCCAGATCGGCCAGGGCGACCACCGGCATCATGATCACGGCCGTGCCGGGCAGCGACACCAGCTCGGTGGGCGGGGTGTACAGGCCGGCCAGATTCAGGTGCAGCAGCCGCTGGGCCGCGATCATCGTGCCCCACAGGTCATCGGGCAGCGCCCAGGCGGTCTTGCCGTAGTAGCGCGGCCCCCAGATCGTGCCGGCTATCCCGACGGCGGCCACGCCGATCGCGGCCAGCAGCGGGAACAGCCGGTTGCCCAGGCGCCGCGCAGCCGAGTCCATGATCCCATTGTCGCGGTAAGAGAGCGGGAGCGCAGCAGGCCATGCCAGCACCCACTTCAGCGACGTTCCCTCCCCGGGATGACCAGGCCGGACTCATACGCGGCCACCACGGCCTGGGTGCGGTCCCGCAGGCCCAGCTTGGCCAGGATCCGGCTCACGTGCGTCTTGACCGTCTCATCGGTGACCACCAGGCGCAGCGCGATCTCCGGGTTGGACAGTCCCTCGGCGACCAGGCGCAGGACCTCGGTCTCGCGGGGGGTGAGCATGCCGAGCGCGGGCACCGGCTCGCGGCCGGCTGGGGGTCGCAGCCTGGTGAACTCGCTGATCAGGCGGCGGGTGACGGCAGGCGCGAGCAGCGCTTCGCCGGCCGCCACTACGCGCACCGCCTCGAAAAGCCGCTCGGCGGTCACGTCCTTGAGCAGGAAGCCGCTAGCCCCGGCGCGAAGCGCGTCGAACACGTACTGGTCCAGGTCGAAGGTGGTCAGGATCAGGACCCGCGGGCCCGCCGCGTCCTGCGCGGCTAGCTGCCGGGTGGCCTCGATCCCGTCCAGGTCCGGCATCCGGACGTCCATCAGCACGACGTCGGGGTGAAGCTCGCGGCACACCCGGACCGCCTCGCCCCCGTCGCACGCGGTGCCGAGCACAGTAAAGTCCGGCTGGGTGTCGAGCAGGGCGGCGAACCCGGCTCGCACCACCTCGTGGTCGTCGGCCACGACGATGCCGACGCTCATCCCCGGGCCACCGCTCTCTGCGGCGCGGCCGGTACCTCGGTTGCGGTCGCTGGCGACGGCGCTGGCAGCTCGGCCTCCACGCAGAATCCGCCGCCGGCCGCTCCGGTGCGCAGCAAGCCGCCCGCCGCCGCGGCCCGCTCACGCATGCCCAGCAGGCCGTGACCACCGCCGCCGGTACCAGTAACAGCCTCCCCTTGGTCG
>JBAPYC010000962.1:0-17122 GCA_049284535.1 Streptosporangiaceae bacterium | reverse complement strand
CGCGGATCTTCATGGCCGTGCGGCGGGAGCAGCGCTACCCGATCTCGGAGATCATGGCCCAGACGCCGAAGATCCCGGCCGGCTGCCAGTGGGGCATCTTCCTGCGCAACCACGACGAGCTGACGCTAGAGATGGTGACCGACGACGAGCGGGACTACATGTACGCCGAGTACGCCAAGGATCCCCGGATGAAGGCCAACGTCGGCATCCGGCGCCGGCTGGCTCCGCTGCTGGACAACGACCGCAACCAGATCGAGTTGTTCACCGCGCTGCTGCTGTCGCTGCCCGGCTCGCCGGTGCTGTACTACGGCGACGAGATCGGCATGGGTGACAACATCTGGCTCGGCGACCGGGACGGCGTGCGCACCCCGATGCAGTGGACGCCGGACCGCAACGGCGGCTTCTCCGGCGTCGACCCGCAGCGGCTGTACCTGCCGCCGATCATGGACGCGATCTACGGCTTCCAGGCCCTCAACGTCGAGGCCCAGCAGCGCAACTCGGGATCGCTGCTGCAGTGGACCAGGCGGATGATCGAGATCCGCAAGCGGCACCCGGTCTTCGGCACCGGCGTCTATGAGGAGCTGACCTCCTCCAACCCGAGCGTGCTGGCCTTCGTCCGGCTGCCCGCCGAGTCCGACGGCGCCGACAGCGACGGCTCGGACCGCATCTTGTGCGTGAACAACCTGTCCCGGTTCCCCCAGCCGGTCGAGCTGGACCTGCGCCGGTTCATGGGCGTGACCCCGGTGGAGTGCATGGGCGGGGTGACCTTCCCCCGGATCGGCGAGCTGAGCTACCTGCTCACGCTGCCCGGTCACGGGTTCTACTGGTTCCAGCTGCCCGCCGCCCGGGACGACCGGTCCTCCTCCACCGACAACCGGCCCACCGGCGCGGGGGCCCGGGACGAGGACGAGGACGAGCTGCCCGGACCGAGCGAAAGCCACCAGCAGTGACCGCGCAGTGCTATCCCGATTTGGGTTATCCCGATTTGGGCTATCCCCATGTGGCGATGTCGGCAAATATGGCGCTATGCGGCTGCTAAATCCCCTCGAGCGTGTTTGCCCGGACCAGCCACGGGGATGGGGTAAGCGCTCATGACTTTCGAAGACACGCTGGCAACTTGGCTGGTCAGACAGAGATGGTTCGCAGGCAAGGGGCGGACCGTCCATGATCTGGCGGTCGTGGCCGACACCGAGATCATCCCCGGCGACCCCGGGCTGCGGCACCTGCTCGTCACCGTCTCGCACGGCGCCACGTCCGACACCTATCAGCTGTTCGTCGGCTCGCGGGCGCGGCTGCCGTCCCGGCTGCGGCACGCCCGGATCGGATCGCACGACGGGATGACGATCTACGACGGGCTGCACGACACCGCGCTGACCAGGATCCTGCTGGACTCCATCGTGGACGACCGGACCGTGGACATGCTGCGGTTCTGCCGGGTGCCCGGGGCGGAACTCGAGGCCGGCCTGGACAGCCTGGTGCTGACCGGCGAGCAGAGCAACACCAGCCTGGTGTTCGGCGAGTCGGCCATCTTCAAGGTGTTCCGCCGGGTCACGCCGGGCCCGAACCCCGATCTGGAAGTGGCCCTGGCGCTGTCCCAGCTGGGCTCGTCGCACATCGCCGAGCCATTCGGCTGGGTCGAGACCCGGATGGACGGCGCCACCACGGTGCTGGCCATCTTGTCCCAGTACCTGCGGGCCGCCTCGGACGGCTGGCTGCTGGCCGCGACCAGTGTGCGCGACCTGTACGGCAGCGACGGCGCCCCGGCGGCCGAGGCCGGCGGCGACTTCGCCGGTGAGGCCGAGCGGCTGGGCGCGGCCACCGCACAGGTGCACCGGGATCTGGCCGACGCGTTCGGCCGGTCCGAGCTGGAGCCGGAGGCGATCAGGGAGCTGGCCGAGCAGATGTTCCGGCGGCTGGACATGGCCATCGCCACCGTGCCCGAGCTGGCCCCGTATGGGGACAAGATCGGCGACGCCTACTCCAAGCTGGCCAAGCTGACCGAGCCGGTGCCCGCCCAGCGGGTACACGGCGATTACCACCTGGGCCAGGTCATGCGGACGCAGACCGGGTGGGTGGTGCTGGACTTCGAGGGCGAGCCGGCCAGCCCGCTGGCCCAGCGCCGGGCCCGGTCCTCCCCGCTGCGGGACGTGGCCGGGATGCTCCGCTCGTTCGACTACGCGGCCCGGCACCAGCTGGTCACGCGGCCGGACGCCGACGTACGCGATCACCAGTCCGGTCTGGGGGCCCAGGCCAGCGACTGGGTGCGGCGCAACAGCGACGCCTTCTGCTACGGGTATGCCGCGGCGGGCGGTCCCGACCCGGCTGCCCACGCGGTGCTGCTGCGGGCCCTGCTGCTGGACAAGGCGGTCTACGAGGTCATCTACGAGGCCAGGAATCGCCCCACCTGGTTGCCCATTCCACTGGAATCTATCGCCGAATTGCAGACATGACACAGCCAGATAAAACACAGCCAGATAAAACACGGGCAGACATAACCCCGGCAGAGACAACACCGGCCGATACAACACGGGCAGATTCGGCACAGCCAGATTCGGCACGGGCAGATTCGGCACAGCCAGATTCGGCACGGGCAGATTCGGCACAGCCAGATTCGGCACGGGCAGATTCGGCACGGGCAGATTCGGCACGGGCAGATTCGGCACGGGCAGATTCGGCACGGGCAGATTCGGCACGGGCAGATTCGGCACGGGGCGGCATTTCGCCGGGCGAGATCGAGCGGGTCGTCGCCGGGCAGCACCACGACCCGCACTCGATCCTGGGTTCCCACCCCGGCCCCGACGGGACCACGATCCGGGCGCTGCGGCCGATGGCCACCTCCGTCACCGTGGTGCTCGAGGACGGCCGCAGGCTGCCCATGGAGCACGTGCACAAGGGCGTATGGGCCGTCACCGTGCCGGACGAGAAGGCGCCGGCCTACAAGATCGCCACCTCCTACACCGCCACCGGCGACGACGAGACGGTGACCGAGGACCCGTACCGGTTCCTGCCCACGATTGGCGAGTTCGACCTGTACCTGATCGGCGAGGGCCGGCACGAAGAGCTGTGGCGGGTGCTCGGCGCGCACGTCCGCGAGGTAAACGGGGTCACCGGCACCTCGTTCGCGGTGTGGGCACCCAACGCGCACGGCGTCCGGCTTACCGGCGACTTCAACTTCTGGGACGGCGTCCCCTTCCCCATGCGCTCGCTGGGCGGGTCCGGGGTCTGGGAGCTGTTCATCCCCGGGATCGGCGACGGGACGCGGTACAAGTACGCGATCTGCGGCCCGGACGGGGTGTGGCGGGAGAAGGCCGACCCGATGGCCAATGCGACCGAGAAGCCGCCCGCGACCGCCTCGGTGGTGTACACCTCGCACTACACCTGGGAGGACACCGGCTGGATGGCCGAGCGGCCGACCAAGGAGCTGGTCCGCGAGCCGATGAGCATCTATGAGGTGCACCTGGGCTCGTGGCGGCCTGGCCTGTCGTATGCGGAGCTGGCCACCCAGCTGGTCGAGTACGTCACCGACCTGGGTTTCACGCACGTGGAGTTCCTGCCGGTGGCCGAGCACCCGTTCGGCGGGTCCTGGGGCTATCAGGTCACGTCGTTCTACGCGCCCACGGCCCGGTTCGGCCGCCCGGATGACTTCCGGCACCTGGTCGACGCGCTGCACCAGGCCGGCATCGGGGTCATCCTGGACTGGGTGCCGGGCCACTTCCCGCGGGATGAGTGGGCGCTGGCGCAGTTCGACGGCACCGCGCTGTACGAGCACCCCGACCCGCGCCGCGGCACCCAGCCCGACTGGGGCACGCTGGTCTTCAACTTCGGCCGGAACGAGGTGCGCAACTTCCTGGTCGCCAACGCCCTGTACTGGCTGGAGGAGTTCCACGCGGACGGGCTACGGGTGGACGCCGTGGCCTCCATGCTCTACCTGGACTACTCCCGCAAGGACGGCGAGTGGAGCCCGAATCAGTACGGCGGCCGGGAGAACCTGGACGCGATCGCGTTCCTGCAGGAGGTCAACGCGACCTCCTATAAGCGCAACCCAGGGGTCACCCTGATCGCCGAGGAGTCAACCGCCTGGCCGGGCGTGTCCCGGCCGGTCTACCTGGGCGGACTCGGGTTCGGCTTCAAGTGGAACATGGGCTGGATGCACGACACCCTGAACTACATGAGCCTGGACCCCATCTACCGGCAGTACCACCACAACGAGATGACGTTCTCGATGGTCTACGCCTACACGGAGAACTTCGTCCTGCCGCTGTCGCACGACGAGGTCGTGCACGGCAAGGGCTCGCTGCTGGGCAAGATGCCGGGCGACGAGTGGCGCAAGTTCGCCGGGCTGCGCGCGCTGCTGGCCTACATGTGGGCTCATCCGGGTAAGCAGCTGCTGTTCATGGGCTCGGAGTTCGGCCAGGGCCACGAGTGGTCCGACGAGGGGCTGGACTGGTGGGTGCTGGACTTCGACTGGCACCAGGGCGTGCAGCAGCTGTCCCGCGACCTGAACGAGATCTACCGCAAGACCCCCGCGCTGTGGCAGCTGGACACCCAGCCTGAGGGCTTCAGCTGGATCGACGCCAACGACGCCCAGGGCAACACGCTGTCGTTCATGCGGTACGCGGCCAAGCCGGGCACGTCGGGGCCTAATTCGACGGTGGCCACCCAGTCCGACCCGGCCGGGATGATCGCCTGCATCGCGAACTTCTCCGCGCTGCCGCACCTGGAGTACCGGATCGGCCTGCCGCAGGCCGGCCGCTGGCGGGAGGTCCTCAACACCGACGCGGCCAGCTACGGCGGCAGCGGGGTCGGCAACTTCGGCGGCGTCGAGGCCGTAGCCGAGCCCTGGCACGGCAAGCCGGCCTCGGCGCTGATCACCGTGCCGCCGCTCGGCGTGCTGTGGCTCACTCCGGAGAGCGACGGCTAGCGGGTGGTCCAGATGCCGCCGTCCACCGGGATGACGGCGCCGGTCACATAGGCGCCGCCGCGACCGGACAGGAACACGGCCACGCCGGCCATGTCGTCTGGGCGGCCGATACGTCCCAGCGGTGACGCGGCGGCGATCTCGTCGCCGCGGGCGGCCAGCGTGGCCGCCATCATCTTGGACTCGAACGGGCCCGGGGCCACCGCGTTGACCGTGACGTGCCGCGGGCCGAGCTCGCGGGCCAGCACCCGGGTGAGGTGGTGCAGGCCGGCCTTGGTGGAGGAGTAGGAGTAGGTCTGCCAGAGCGGGACGCCGAGCCCGTCGATGCTGCCGACGTTGATGATCCGGGCCGGGTCGTCGGCGGTGCCGGCCGCCTCGAGCAGGGGCAGGAACGCCCGGGTGAGGAAGAACGGGGCCTTCAGGTTCAGGTCGACGACCTTGTCCCAGCCGGAAGTGGGGAACTCTTCCAGGGGCGCGCCCCAGTTGGCGCCGGCGTTGTTGACCAGGATGTGCACGCGCTCCTCGCTGCGGCCCACTTCGGTGGCCAGCCGGACGCACTCCTCCTCCCGGGACAGGTCGGCCGGGATGGAGATGACCACGCCGTCGCCGGAGAGCTCGGCCACGGCGGCGTCGCCCGCCTCCGGCTTGCGCGAGCTGATGTAGACGTGCGCCCCGGCCTGCAGCAGCCCGCGTGCCATCATCAGGCCGATCCCGCGGGTCCCGCCGGTGACAACGGCGACCTTGCCGGTCAGATCGAACAGGTTCACGAGACCTCCGTCAGCCGCCGGTTACCTTCGAGGCATTTTAGGGCTTCTGGTGCGTCCAGGCGCGTTCAGTCCTAATTCAGTCCTTGGGCTGGACGTAGCCGCGGGCCACCGTCCGGGCCAGGATGCCGAGGGTGGCGCGCAGCGAGGCCTCGGGGATGACCGGGAACACGCCGCGCTCGCGCCAGGACTGGCGGATGGCGGACCAGTCGTAGTAGGAGGTGACGAGGGTGCCGTCGTCGGCGGGCTCGAGACGGTACCCGTAGATGTGGCCGATCGGCGGGCGGACCGTGCCGGCGATGGTCCAGGCGATCTCGCGGTCGGGCACGAACGTGGTGATGCTCACGGTGACGTCGTAGAGCCCCATCGGCACGTCGTTCAGGGCCTCGCGGTCCATGTGGACGACGAAGGTGTCGCCCTCGGCGCGCACCGGGTCGCCGGTCGCGCTCATCAGCATGCCGGAGCTGTCGATGGCCACATGGCCCTGGGGGTCGCACAGGACGCTGAAGATCGCGGCCGGTTCGGCGGGGATGAGACGCTGGACCTCGATCCGCTCGGTCGTCACAGCTGCATCGTGTGTCATGTGCCTATCGTCTCATCCCCCGCCGGTTCGGGGCTGTTTCGTGATCGCCCCTTTGGATCGGGGCTCTTTTTCATGATCACGAAGACTTTCGTACGCTATAGCGAACCAAAGCCTTCGCGATCATGAACGAACGATTACTCGTTCGGACGCTGCGCTGGGCGCAGGCGCTAGCGGGATAGTGCCCGCAGGTGGCACTGGGCGTGGGAGGCGGAGACGACCTCTTGCCCCGCGGGTACTAGACGATGATGCCGCGGATGTGCAGGAGGGGGCCGGTCAGCGCCGGGTCGCCGGAGAGCCGGACCTGGCGGGCATCGTAGCGGGCGCCGGTGAGCAGGCGCCAGGCCGCCTCGCCGGTCATCCACATGGTGGCGGCCGGTGCGGTGGCTTGCCCTTCATCGAGGATCCATCCGGCCGGTGTCCTGGTCAGCGTCCAGGTGCCGATGCCGGCGATCTCCAGGGTGACCGTAGTGCCTGCTGGCGCTGGCGCCTGGTACTGGTGCGGGTAGCCCCAGATGAACGTGCGCAGCACGAGGGGCAGGTACTCGTCCTGGTGGTGATCGTGCCCGGCGGGCTGGGTGGCCTCCTGGATCTGCCGGTAATGGACCCACCGCTCGGTGAACTCGCGGGCCAGGTCGAACCACAGCGGGACGTCTCCCGCCCAGTACACCGAGCTCGAGCGGGTGAGATCGAGCGTGGCCAGGTAGGCATCGAGCTGCTCGCCTGCCCAGCCCAGCAGGTCGGTAATCAGCTGCGGGCTCAGCACGCGGGTGCCATCCACCCAGCGCTGATTGCGCTGGTCCAGCCAGCGGACGAACTCCTCGTGGCCTGACGGCGCGGGATTGGAGCCGGACTTGTGGTGATCGCGGTTGCGGGTGATCCAGCTGAGGTCCACATCGAGCAGATGCAGGGCGAGGTCCTTGACCAGCCACTGCGGCGCAGCCGTCGGAGCGGCCCACTGCTCGTCGCTGAGCGAGGTGAGCAGGCTCAGTAGCCGCTGCCGCTGGGCCAC
Source organism: Streptosporangiaceae bacterium (assembly GCA_049284535.1). Lineage (GTDB taxonomy): Bacteria > Actinomycetota > Actinomycetes > Streptosporangiales > Streptosporangiaceae > Palsa-504. Next base: position 9,848 of record JBAPYC010000962.1, on the reverse strand, counting down.
CAGCTGGCCGCGCACGTCAACCACCGGGATCTTCTCTATCCGCATACCGCCTCCAGAGCCGCGCCCGCCTGGAAGTCTCCAGCTGGGCGGCGCCTATTCGCAGAAGACACGCACTTTGGCATCGGGCTGGTCGACCTCGACGGTCATCTCGTCGAGGTTTTCCACCAGCGCCTCGAGTTGCTCGGGCTTGAGCTGCGTCAGGTCGAGCGGCACGCCCGACTTGTTCAGTTCGGCGTTGGCCCGGCCCAGTGCCTGCGGCGGGACAAGGGCCGCCAGCCGTACGCCGGCCCGCAGCAGCTGCAGCGGCACCCGAATGTTGACCCGTCCCGGCTCGCCGTCCTCGACGGTGTCCACCATCACCCGCAGGTACTTCGCCTTGCCCTTCGGCCGGGCGGCGTCCAGGCTCGGTGCCGCGGGCGGCTGGTCCCGTTCGAGCGCGGCGATGAGCTGTTCCGCCTCCGCTGCGGTGATCCTGCTCTCGGCCACCATGTCGAGGATGTCCTTGACCTGTTCGTTCATCGGAACCTCTCCTATCGGATAGTTACGAGCACAGCCGTACGGTCCTGCTCGAGGTCGAACCGGGTGCCGGGCAACGCGGAGACGACGCGCCAGCCGGCGCCGAGTGCCCGCACCACGCTGACGCGGTACACCAGGCAGGCCACGGCCGCCACCAGCACGGCCAGGACCACGACCGGGGACAACACGAGCACTACGGGCAGTACCGGGACCCAGATCCGGATGGGACGGGCGTCCGGGCGCCTGACCCGGACGGTCAGCAATTGCGGCATCACGTGCGACCCTCCAGTTCGGACAGGGCCTGCTGCGCGGTGATCTCGCCGCGGCGCAACCGGTCGATGATGTCGGCCCGCGGCGGCGCCGGATCGGTCTCGACGAAGTCCAGCATCTGCGTGACCCGGTTCAGCCGTGACTTGATCGTCGGGTAGCTCACCCCGAAGATCCGCTCCATCTCCTTGATGGAGCCGTGGCACCGCACGAACGCCGTGATGAAAACCTGGTCCTCGGCGTTGAGCTGAGCCAGTTGCGGCAGCTCGAACTCGCCCTCGATCGCGACGCCGCTGCCTGCCAGGCGCACCCGCTCCACGACGAACGGCTGGCCCCGGGTCAGGTTCGTGAGTTCCTGCCAGTCCATCGTCTGATCTGCCATATCTGGATTTATACTCAACCTAACCTTAATTTTCAAGAAGTTGATCTTAATTTTTTTAAGCTTGTGCTTGCTTGAGGCTCTTTGCGGATCCGCCGCCTGCCCTGCCGCCGTCCCGGCCCCACGGGTTCCGCTGCCGTCGATCTATCCGAGCCGGCGACGTCCGATGGCAACTCGGCGCAAGACGCGATCAGTGGTCACTGGCCAGCCGCGCGCGTGGAGTGCCCGGTGCGGGTTCTGCCAGGTTGCGGGGCGGCGCGGCTGGGTATGCTGAGGGCGGCAGCCACGCCTGCCTGATCCGAGCTGCACCAGCCCGGCGCTGGAGTAGTGCTGACGGACAAGAGCGGCACAGCCCTCGCGTGAGCAGGTCTTTCATCCATCGTGATCTGAATTGCGGTGGCCAGGCGCCGGGACGAGGTCACCGGATCGAGGTTCACGATGTCGCACGACAAGATCAGCGCAGCAGCGCGCAAGCGCATGGCCGAGACCGGCGAGCCATATGCCGCCGCCCGCCGCGCGGTCATCAGGGAGCACCAGCCGGCCGGGGGGCACCTCCCGCCGCCGGGCGCGCAGTGGTTCGCGATCAGCTACAGCGATTCCTGGTCCGGCAGGCTTAGCGACTCACTGGACAGGCTCTTGTTCCATGCTGGCCGTGGTGTATCGGGCGTGGAAGTGGACGCCGGGCAGATCCGGGTCAGGATGGGCTCCTTCAAGCTGGACATACCCAGCAGTTCCGTCCGTTCCGTCCGGCGATCCCAGGCCGGGGTCGGGAGAACGACTGGCGTGCACGGCGGGCGCGGCCGGTGGCTGGTGAACGGGTCAGCTGAGGGTCTGGTGGAGCTCGCGATCGACCCACCCTGCCGGGTAGCCCCCAGCATCGACACCTTGTTCGGCCTGGGACCGTCGCAGGTGAAGCAGCTCACCGTGAGTCTGGATGATCCAGACGGGTTCATCGCGGCCGTGGAAGGTGATGGGCCTGTCGCGGGTCCAGGTGCCGACGTCACCCGCCACGCTGGCGGTGATCGCCTCGAGTCGCCCTGAGGCGCGCCCGCGCGCTGGCTACCGGGTGCTGGCTACCGGGTGCCGCGGAAGACGGGCAGTGCGAAGCTTGGGCTGACTGGATTTGCCGTGCTGTGGGCAGCCCGGCCATTCTGGCCGCATGCATAAAACCGCAGGCGTGCGTGACCCAGCCGCCGCGTTTCCGCTGCCGGGCATGCGGGATGACATGCAGGAGCGCCGGGATGCCAACCGGGCGATCGCGGTCAGCGCGATCGGCCTGGCCGCGACTGGCCTGGCGGAATTGCTGCTCGCCATCCTGACCGGCTCGGTCGGGCTGCTCGGGGACGCGATCCACAACCTGTCCGATGTATCCACCAGCGCCGTGGTGTTCCTGGGGTTCCGGCTGTCGCGGAAGGGACCGACCGAACGGTACCCCTACGGCCTTGACCGCGCCGAGGATCTCGCCGGGGTCGGGATTGCCATCGTCATCTGGGCCAGCGCAGCGTTCGCCGGATATGAGAGCATCCGCAAGCTCCTGACCCACGGCACCACCAGCCACGTCACGCTGGGCATCATAGGTGCGATGCTGGGCATCGCTGGCAACCAGGTCGTCGCCCGGTACAAGCTCACCGTGGGCCGGCGCATCCACTCCGCGACGCTCGTCGCAGATGCCCGGCACTCCTGGCTGGATGCCCTGTCCTCGGCGGGCGCGCTGGCCGGCCTGATCGCGGTGTCGCTGGGCTTCCGGCTGGGCGACCCGATCGCAGGCATCTTGGTGACCTTGTTCATCTGCCACGTCGGCTATGAAGTCACTAAAGATGTCGTGCACCGCCTGGCCGACGGCGTAGACCCGGCTGTCGTTACCTCCGCCGAGGCCGCCGCCGGGTCCGTCGCCGGGGTGGTGCATGCCCACGCACGGGCCCGGTGGACCGGCCGGACACTGCGAGTGGAAATTGAAGGCTGGGTAGATCCGGCACTCACGGTCAGCAGTGCCGACGCGCTTGGCCAGCAGGTCGCCGAAGCCGTCGCCAGCCAGCTTCCCCAGGCGGGCAGCTTCACCTGGACCGCGCGAGCAGCGCCAGCCTGATCACCATTGGCGTCGGCCTGCCTAGCATGGTGATCAAGAGCAGGCAGTCGCGAGTCGATCCTGGGGTTGCGCGGGAACGTGAACATCGAGTGCCCCCAGATAATGGCGACATGACCAGTGCCCTTGCCGTTTTGGTCAATGGACTGCCCGGCTCGGGCAAGACGACCTTGGCCCGCGATCTGGCCCGCCACCTGGTCCTGCCGCTGTTCAGCAAGGACGTGATCAAGGAGACCCACGCCGATGTACTGGGCACCGAGCTGCCCGGGTGGCCGCAACGCCGGTGGAACAGGGCCATCGGGGCCGCGGCCAGCGAGACGATGTGGACACTGCTAGCCGACGCTCCCGGCGGCGCTGTCCTGGAGTCGTGCTGGCCGAGCGACGTCCGCCACTTTGTCATACAAGGCCTGAACCGCGCCGGAAATCCCGCGACGGCTGAGATCTGGTGTGACGTGCCACTGGAGACCGCCCGGCGACGCTACGAAGCGCGCCATCCACGCCATCCGATTCATGGTGCCTTGCTCACCGACGATGACTGGGAGCACTGGCGGCGCACGGCCCGGCCACTCCAGATCGGCCCAACCCTGCAGGTTGACACCACCCAGGCCGCCGATGCGCAGGCCATCATCGATTGGATCAGGGCATCAGGCGGCCATGATGGAGGTCCGGCGGGGCAGGGCGGCCACCTGGGACGGAGGTAGCGGCACCGGGACGTGCACCCAGCCACGGTGGCGGCGGCCAGCTACCGTGACGCGGACCATGGGCTCGAAGGTGTCGCCGGGGATGCCCTCGTATCCGTGCCGGACGATGGACCAGTAGATGTCCTCCGAGACGACCAGGACCAGCGGCGCGGTCACCGCCTGGCGGAGGCAGCCCTTGACCTTGGGCGCGTCAAGCAGCCGGAAGGCGACGTCCAGCGCCTCGCCAAAGTAGCCCTTGCCGTCGCAGTGGATCTCGCCTGCGTGGACGACGACGCGGAGCCTCATCTCGCGGCGGCATCGCTCGGCGCGATCCAGGCTCGCGTTGCGGTCGGCGAGCAGTGACACCAGCGCCGGGACGAGCGGGTTGAGCAGCAGCGTCTTCGGCACGTCATCGACGGGGTGCACGAGCACGAGAACGCCGTCCCCCCGGTCGGTCAGCGGGTCACAGTGCCGGTCGGCGATGCCGGCCGTTCGCAGGGCCGTGCCTAGCAGCCGGTACGCCTCATTGCGCAGCTCCTCGCGGATCGGGTTGGTGCGCCCCGGAGCGGTCGACCGTTCGATGTCGATAGCGATGATGCTCCGGTGAAGCGGGACGCTACGCATGACGACTCCCTCCAACCTCAGCAGGTTCTCTGCTGGCTTGTCGTCGAGCAGATGGGTGGCCTGCTCACTTTCGAGTGTGAACGCCGGCAGCTCCCGCTGCAAGTTGCAGTGGAGGATTTGACGGACCTACCGGCGTATCATTTGACGCAGCAACTTGCAGTTGATGCATTAGGATTATTGGCGCAGGGTCCATTGGGCTCTTGCGCGCCGCGTGCCCGGAAAGGGTGGGGCAGGTGCCAGAACCGGCCAGTCCAACCGTCCGCCGGCGCCGTCTCGCCGTTGAGCTGCGCCGTCTGCGCGAGCGTGCCGGAATGACCGGCGACCAGGTCGCGGAACGGGTCGGCTGGTCCGCCTCGAAGCTCTCGAGGATCGAGAACGCTCATACCGGACTGCAGCCGACGGAGATCAGGAAACTGCTGAGCCTGTATGGCGTGGAAGGCAGCGCGGCTGATGCCCTGGTTGCGCTGGCACAGGAGGCGAAGGACCTCAAGGGCTGGTGGGAGCCCTATTCGCAGACGATTCCGCCAGAGTACGCCGCCCTGATCGGGATGGAAGCCGAAGCGAGGTCCGCGTGGAGCTGGGCGCCGCTGATCGTTCCGGGATTGCTGCAGACCGAGGACTACGCCCGCGAGGTAACCGAGGGGATGCTAGAGCACATAACTCCGATTTCGCCTGCAGAGACCCGGCGCCGCGTGCAGGCCAGGCTCGCCCGCCAGCAGGTACTGACCCGGGAAAACCCACTTGAGCTTTCCACCATTCTCGACGAGTCCGTCCTATATCGCCGGTTCGGCAATCCAAAAGTAATGCAAACGCAATTGGATCGCCTCCTGGAGCTGACGGAGCGTGATAGCATCACCCTTCGTATTCTCCCGCTCGACGGCCGGCATCCGATCGGTACGGGGGCATTCGTCCTCCTTCAATTCAACGAAGTGCACGATGTCGATCATCATGACGTGGTGTACCTAGAGCACCTGACCAGCGGTCGGTATGTCGAGGAGGAAGACGAAGCCTTCACGTACCGCCGCGCGTTTGGCCGGTTGAGCGATCTTGCGCTGGATGAGAACAAATCCCGACAGCTGATTTATTCTGCTCGACGGAAATGGTAAATAACAAGACCTTTAATTATAAACGCCGCTTCAACGGGAGGGCCCAAAGATGCGTTCTGTTAATCCCCGTAACATGTCGTGGAGAAAAAGCTCCTATAGTGCGGCTAACGGGGACTGCGTGGAGATTGGGTACCTGATTAACGATCGCATTGGAGTGCGTGACAGCAAGGACGTGTCTCAGCCTGCTCTCGGTTTCACTACTGCCCAGTGGCGGACGTTCATCGGGGAAGTCAAGCTCATCGACCGGAACCGCTAGACCCAGCACATACAGCGTCTCCGCATCGCAGCCTGCGGTGAGGGGACGTTGCCATGCCTGGCCCGGGTTCATGGTTCGCCCCCGGTCGACCTGGCAATCACTCCTGAGGTGATGAGATCTTGTGGTAGTTCAGGTAGAAGTCGAGGGCGAAGTCTGCGCCGTCCTCGGCCTTTTCCCACCGACCTGAGATCGTTTGGGCGTCGTCACTTATCTCTCCCGTGAAGCGCTGCGGAAAGGGATCACCCTCCCGCTGGAGGATCCACTCGCTGGCGTCGATGCGCATCGAGTAGATGCGGCAGACACCGCGCTCGTCGCTGTACAGCTGGACAAAGCTCCCGTTGGCGGCATCGCAGCCGATGATGGATGTGCTGTCCGGGGCCTCTGGCATGTCAATGTGGATGCGCTGTACCAGGTGCGCCCCGGACGGATGCCACTGGAAGCTAGCCCGGCCTTGACCAGGCCATATCTGTCCATCCGGCCCTTTCGCCTCGATGGTCCATTCACCGACGAGGGGCCTCAGCGCCCCGAGCGCTTCTCCTGCGGTTGGCTGCTTCACTGACTCGCTCCTTCCGATGAAATCGGTGTGCCAGGCTCGCCATATATCAAACGACCAGGCGGCTGCCTTCTCATCGGCCTGTCCGTTCGCTGCTGCCGGTCGCGGCCGCAGCCGGCTGGCTCAGGCCAGAGGATGGAGGGTGGCCGGGGATGGTGTGGCGGACGATTTCGGCCAGAACGAGTCGAACGTAAGGTTCGCCAACCCATAGGTGCTTGGCGTTGTCGACGGCGATGATCTCGGCCTGCGGGACGCGGGCGAAGCGGCGGCGCGCCTCGTCGGGGCGCAGATAGTCGTCCAGGCCCGGGACCAGGGCGACCAGCGGCTTGCCGGAGGTGGCCCAGCGGTCCAGGTCGGCGTCGGTGGGGCGGCGCAGCGGCGGGGAGATGAGGATGGCGCCAGCGATGCCGTCCGGGGCGTCCAGACCCCAGCGAAGGGCCAGCTCGGTGCCGAACGACCAGCCGACCAGCCAGCGGGCGGGCAGTCCGGCATCGGCCGCGAAGGCGACGGCGGCGGCCACGTCATGGCGCTCGTCGTCGCCCCCGCCGAAGCTCCCCTGACTGGTGCCCTGCGCGGAGGCGGTGCCCCGGGTGTTGAACCGCAGCACGGCTAGCTGGGCCAGGGCAGGCAGCCGGGCCGCGGCCTTCTTGAGCAGGTGGCTGTCCATCATGCCGCCCTGGGTGGGCAGGGGATGCAGGCAGATCAGCGTGGCTACTGGGTCGGCGTCGGCGGGCAGCGCCAGCTCGCCGACCAGCTCGAGCCCGTCGGGGGTGGGCAGGGTGACCGGCGTGCGCCGGGCTGGCAGCACGGTGCCAGCCCTGATCTCGGTGCCAGCCCTGATCTCGGTGCCGGCCCTGATCTCGGTGCCCGGCGTGATGCCCGGGCCGGCGCTGATGCCGGGGACGGGCGGGTGGCTGGAGCCGGGTGAGTCGCCGGTCATGAGCGGGGCCGGCGGCGGAGGTTCGGACCGCGGTTGAGGCGGTTCGCCCAGCACGTGCTGTGCCAGTGGCGGCGCTCGTCTATGCCGAGGCCCACGCGGTCGGCGGCCCAGGCGACCAGATGCGGGGTGCCGGGCGCGATCTCCTGGTCGCAGCCGGGGCATCGGTAAACCTTGCCCGTCCCGGCACCGGGAACGCGGCGCACGATCCAGTCGCCGTCCGGCCAGGATTCAGCGCGCTCGGGCCCGGGCACAGGCGCCGGAGGGCCGGAGCGCTCACGGCGGATCCGGCGCGGGCTCACGTTTGCAGAGCCTATGTGAGCAGCTGGCAACGGGTTGCGGCGGCGCCCAGTAGAGTTACCGAACGTGCGGCTCGTGATTGCCAGGTGCAGCGTCGACTATGTCGGACGGCTGACCGCTCATCTTCCCTCTGCCCTGCGGCTGCTCATCGTGAAAGCCGACGGGTCGGTGCTGGTGCATTCGGACGGCGGCTCGTACAAGCCGCTGAACTGGATGTCGCCGCCGTGCCGCCTCACCGAGGAGCCGGGCAAGTGGTCGGTGACGAACAAAGCCGGCGAGACGCTCGCGATCACCATTACCGAGGTGATCAGCGACACCTCGGTCGAGCTGGGCGTGGATCCCGGGCTGGTCAAGGACGGCGTCGAGGCGCACCTGCAGGAACTGCTCGCGGCCCAGGTCGACCTGCTGGGCGACGGCTGGCGGCTGGTGCGGCGGGAGTTCCCGACCCCGATCGGGCCGGTCGACCTGATGTGCCGGGACTCGGCCGGGCAGAGCGTCGCGGTCGAGATCAAACGCCGTGGCGAGATTGACGGTGTGGAGCAATTGACCAGGTACCTGGAGCTGCTCAACCGGGACCCGCTGCTGGCCCCGGCGCAGGGCATCTTCGCCGCGCAGGAGATCAAGCTGCAGGCCCGCACGCTGGCCGAGGACCGCGGCATCCGGTGCGTGACCCTGGACTACGAGGCCATGCGCGGCGTGCTGCCACAGAACACGCTGTTCTGAGCCTGGGCGCTCAGCGCGGGCCGGCAACTTCATATCGTGGCCGGGGGCGGCCCATTTCCCAGGTCAGAGCTTGGCCAGGGCCTGGCGCATGCCTTCCTCGGCATGGTCGCCTAGGCGGTTCAGGGCGGGGCGCAGCAGCGGCGCGAGATAGCGGACCGGGCCCTTGAAGTCGAACTCGGCGCTGTAGGTCACCTCGGTCTCGTCTCCGGCCGGGCGGAAGGTCAGGGTGTCGACGGAGACCACGGTCTTGTTCTCGCCGCGGAGCTTGATCCGCTCGCCGGGTACGAGCTCCTGAACCACGTAGCGCAGTTCGGTCTGGCGGCCCATGAACTCCGAGGTGTTGCGGTACGTGGTGCCGACGCCGCCGTCGCCCTGCTCCCGCACCGTGGACACCGTGCCCGGATCCCAGTCGGTCGTGGTGGTGAAGTCGCTCAGGTAGTCGAAGACCGTGCTGAGCGGCTTGTCGGTGCGGACGATCCGCTGCACTTTCATGGATGCTCCTCCGTATTGCCCAAAACAGTGATTGTCCAAAGTTTGTCTAGACTCGGTATAGTTTACTTCGTGGACATTTCGGAGGATGCGCCGGTCCTGCGGATCGGCGAGCTGAGCCGCCGCCTAGGCATCAGCGACCACCTGCTGCGGGCGTGGGAGCGGCGTTACGGGCTGCTGCGGCCGGTGCGCACTCCGGGTGGCTTCCGGCTGTACTCCCAGGCCGACGTCCGGCGTGTCCGCTTGATGCAAGATCACCTGACTCGCGGTCTGTCGGCGGCCGAGGCGGCCCAGGCCGTACTGGCCGACGAGGGTGAGCAGGGTCGGGCCGCGGCTGGGATGGCTGCGGCGCATGAGAGGGGCGCCGCGGAAGCGGACTCGCTGGCGGCGGCCGGTGAGCTGAGCGGGGTGTTGCGGGAGGCGCTGGACCGGTTTGACGAACCGGCCGCGCAGGCGGTGCTCGACCGGCTGCTCTCCGACCTGTCGGTAAACGCGGTGCTGCGGGACATCGTGCTGCCCTACCTGGGCGAGCTCGGGGATCGCTGGGAGCGGGGCCAGGCGAGCACCGCTCAGGAGCACTTCGCCAGCAACCTGATCCGCGGGCGGCTAGCGGGGCTGGCCCGCGGGTGGGGTGAGGGCCACGGGCCGCGGGCCATGCTGGCCTGCCCGGCTGGGGAACGGCACGACCTGGCGCTGATGATGTTCGGCATCGCGCTGAACCGTGCCGGATGGCGGATCGAGTACCTCGGTGCGGACACCCCGGCCGAGGAGCTCAGCCGGACGGTGCAGGCGCGGCATCCGGACCTGGTCGTGCTGGCCGCGACCCGGCCGGGGTCGCTGGAGCCGATGCGCGCTGACCTGGCCGGGCTGGCCCGGAACGTCCCACTGGCCCTGGCCGGGGCGGGCGCGAGCCCGCAACTGGCCGCGGCCATCGG
>JBAPYC010000961.1:0-12007 GCA_049284535.1 Streptosporangiaceae bacterium | reverse complement strand
GACCTGCGCAGCCCGGCGCAGGTGCGCACGCTGCTGGCCCGGGCCGGGGTCGACGTGCCCGACACCCGGGCCTGGCGGCTGCGGCAGGTCCGCGAGGCGCACCCGGTGGTCGGCGCGCTGCTCGAGTGGCGCAAGGCGGAGCGTATCGCGACGACGTACGGTTACAGCTGGCTGGATCAGCACCTGGGCGAAGACGGCCGGCTGCGCGGCGCCTGGACCGCCTCGGACGGCGCGGCGGGGCGGATGACCGCGTCCGCGGGCCTGCATAACATGCCGTCCGCGCTGCGCCCCGCGGTGGTCGCCGCCGAGGGGCATGTGTTCGTCCGGGCCGATCTGGGCCAGATCGAGCCGCGGGTGCTGGCCGCGGTGTCCCGGGACCGGGCCCTGACCGGCGCGACCCGGGCCGATGACCTGTACGCGCCCGTGGCGGCCCAGCTCGGCGTGGACCGGCCGACCGCCAAGGTGGCGGTGCTGGGCGCGATGTACGGGCAGACCACCGGCCACGGCGCCCAGGCGCTGCGCCGCCTCAACGCGGCCTACCCGGTGGCCATGGCCCACCTGGAGGCCGCCGACCGGGCCGGGCAGGCCGGACGCGATCTGCGGACCTACGGCGGCCGCCTGATCAAGCTGACCGCCACCGAACCGCGGAGCAGCAGCCGGGCCGCAGCCTACGGCCGCTACGCCCGCAACGCGATGATCCAGGGAGCGGCGGCGGAGCTGTTCAAGATGTGGGCGGTTACCGTCCGCGCCCGCGGCTCGGCCCTGGACGCGCGCATCGTGCTCTGCCTGCACGACGAGCTGCTCGTGCACTGCCCGCGCGAGCAGGCCGGGGCGGTGTCCGCGCTGGTGGACGAGTGCCTGGCCGAAGCGGCCGCCCGCTGGGCGCCGGGATGCGGCGTCCGCTTCATTTCCGACACGGTGATTGTCCGCAGCTGGTCACAGGCGAAGGGCGGGGAACCCGCGGCCAGAGGGCTATGACAGTGCCGGATCAGGCCGCCCCCGGGGCGGCGGCCGCGATGATCGCCGCGGCGAAGTCGGCTGGCGCCTCCCGGGGTGAGAAGTGACCCACGCCGTCCAGCCAGGTGAGGCGGGCGGCGGAGAAGAAGTCGTCGATCCGGTCGGACCACTCGCGCGGGAACAGCGGATCGTATTCCGGCCACAGCACGGTGACCGGGACCGCGATCCGCTCATCTGGTGCGGGAGCCTTCTCGGCTAGCGAGGAGGCCACCGCTCCCGCGCCCGCCCGGTACCAGGCGATCGAGGCCGCGAACGCGCCGGGCGGGCCGTAGGCCGAGACGAGATGGTCCAGGTCCGCGCCGGCGGGCTCGTAGCCGGGTCCGGACCAGTGGGACCAGAAGTGCCGCAGGTACGCGCGCACCGCCTCGGGCTGGCCGTCGACCAGCTCGGTGCACAGGTCGAGCTGGTGGAAGGGCTGGTACCAGAACTCCCGCTGCGCCTGCGGGATCAGGATCCGGTCCCCGATCCCCGGCAGCGGCGGCGCGATGACCAGGGCCCGGACCAGGTCCGGCCGTTCCCGGGCGATGGTCTGGGCGATCCGGCTGCCGATGTCGTACCCCGCGATGACGGGACGTTCCAGCCCGAGCTCGCCGATCAGCCCGATGACGCTGCGGACCTGGGCGGCCGCGCTGTACTGGGCGGCCGGGTCGGCCGGGTGCTTGTCCGACGTGCCGAAGCCGCGCAGGTCCGGCACGATCACGTCGGCCTGGGCCGCTACCAGCGGGGCGACGTCGCGGTAGTCGGTCCGGTCGCCAGGCCAGCCATGCAGCAGCAGGACCGCGGGCCCGCCGCCGCTGCGGTCGTAGCCGAGCCGGAAACCGTCGATCGCTGTCTGCTGGCGCATGACAGCCATTATTTACCGTGCGGCTCATCCAGCGAGGCGGCGAAGATGATGGACTCGCCGCCGTGGACGACCGTGCGCTTCTCCGGGCGCAGGCCGATCCTGGCGGCCACCCGCTGGGAGGGAACATTGCCCGGGTAGATGATGGCGACCAGCCGGGAGTGCTCAGCAGCCCGGCGCCGGCACGAGCCGGAACCGGGGCACGCGGCCCGCCCGTTCGGCCCTGAAAGCCGCCCGGCGCGGAGCGGTACTTGTTTTCACCAGGGGTGGCCCGCGCCCGCGCGCCGCCTAGCTACCCGGCAGCAGCGGCAGTGCGTTGGCGCGGGCCACGTCGGAGAAGAAGCGGGCGCTCGCCTTCGGGATCCGGCGCTGGGTGCCGAAGTCGACGAACACGATCCCGAACCGCTTCTGGTAGCCCCAGGCCCACTCGAAGTTGTCCAGCAGCGACCAGACGAAATAGCCGGCCAGGTTGGCGCCGTCCTTGATGGCGCGCGCGGCCGCCTCCAGGTGGGAGTGCAGGTACCTGACCCGCTCGACGTCGTCCACCTCGCCGTCGGGATTGACGTAGTCCTCGGCCGCGCAGCCGTTCTCGGTCACATACAGCGGCACGCCGGGGGCGCGCCGGGACACCTCGGTCAGGATCTGGTGCAGCCCGCTGGGGTCGACGAGCCAGCCCATCGGGGTCCGCTCCAGTTCCTCCGGCGCGTACTCGACCACGCCGGGTACCTGGCAACGCGCGTAGCTCTCGTTGCGTCGCAGGTCAGAGGGGTCCCCGGCGCGCAGGAAGATCGGCGAGTAGTAGTTCACCCCGAGGAAGTCGACCGGCGCGCTGATGATCTCCAGGTCACCGCCGGCCACCAGCGCGGGCGCGGGCAGCAGGTGATCCAGGGCGTTGACCGGATAGCGGCCGCTCACCACCGGCTCCAGGAACAGGCCGGTGGTGCCCGCGTCGGTGATCAGCCGCGCCTGCTCGAGGACATCGGTGTGCTCGCCCAGCACCCGGACCGGATGCATGTCCAGGGTGATGCCGACCTGGGCCGCGCCGAGGTCGCGCAGGGCGCGGGTGGCCAGGCCGTGACCGAGCAGCAGGTGATGGGTCGCGGCGGCGGCGGCCTCAAGATCGCGCAGGCCCGGCGCGTGGTCGCCGGTGCGGTACCCGTTGTTGGCCACCACCTGCGGTTCGTTCAGCGTGATCCAGCGGGCCACCCGGTCCCCCAGCGCCCCGGCGGCCAGCGCGGCGTACTCGGCGAATCGCTCCGCGGTGCCGCGGACCGCCCACCCGCCCTCGTCCTGGAGCTCCTGCGGCAGGTCCCAGTGGTAGAGGGTGGCCGTGGCCGCGATGCCGTGCTCGCCGAGCTCGTCCAGCAGCGCCCGGTAGTAGTCCAGGCCACGCTGGTTGGCCGGGCCGCGGCCGCCCGGCTGGATCCGCGGCCAGGACAGCGAGAACCGGTAGGAGCTCAGCCCGAGCGAGGCCAGCAGCGCGATGTCCTCGGGGTAGCGGTGGTAGGAGTCGCAGGCGATGTCGCCGGTGTCCCCGCCGCGCACCTTGCCGGGCGTGTGGCTGAAGGTGTCCCACACCGAGGGACCGCGGCCATCGGCGGTGACCGCTCCCTCGATCTGGTAGGCGGCCGTCGATGCGCCCCAGACGAACCCGTCGGGGAAACTTGCGGCGCCCACAGCGTCTGTCATCAGCCTCTCCTTTTTCACGGACACGGACCTTGACCGGCTATGTGCTGAGGGTTAGTGTAAGCGCTTAGATTTCTGGTGTAAACGTTTACATTTCCGTTATGTGTCGGACAGGCAGTCCGTTATCTAGAACGCGGACAGTCCGTTATGTGAAGGACAGACAGCGATGCTGCTGATCGGGAAGACGTGGTAACCCTCTACGACGTCGCCCGCCTGGCGGGCGTGTCCACGGCAACGGTCTCCCGGGTCGTGCACGGCCAGGACCGGGTGCGCGAAGCCACCAGGATCCGGGTCCAGCATGCCATCGAGGAACTGGGCTACGTGCCGGACGGCGCCGCCCAGAGCCTGTCCCGGCGCCGCAAGGACGTCATCGGCATGGTCTGCATGGAACGCGAGATCGAGCAGCACGACATCGAGAACGTGGGCCTGCTGTACTACGACGAGGTGCTGCGCGGCGTGGAGGCGCGGATCCGCGACAACGACCTGCTGCTGCTCATTACGTTCATGCAGGCCGACGGCGTGGGCGAGCCCGATTTCCGGCGGCTGGATTCCATGTCGGGCAAGGTCGACGGGATCTTGATCGGTGAGGGTTTCGTGGCCTCCCGGTATATCGAGCGGCTGGCCTCGCGGGTGCCGGTCGTGGTGATCGCGGGCACTCCCGGCCAGCGGGCCGCCGACGTGGTGGCGGCGGACAACTACTCCGCCTCGGCCGCCGTCATCAGTCACCTGATCGACGACCACGGCCGGCGCCGGCTGTTCCACGTGGACGGTCCGCCAAACTCGCCGGACGCGATCGAGCGCCGGCTGGCCCTGGAGCACGTGCTGGGTGAGCACCCGCAGTGCGAGCTGGTTGGCTCGATCCAGGGAATCTTCAGCGTCCGCAGCGGCGAGCAGATCGGCCGGGAACTGCTGGAGCGGCACCGGGACGCGATGCCGGAGGCGGTGGTGTGCGCCAACGACCAGATGGCCATCGGCGTGCTGCGGGCTTTTGCCGCAGCCGGGGTGCGGGTGCCCGCCGACGTGGCGGTGGTCGGCTTCGACGACATCTACCCCAGCAGCCTGTTCGATCCCCCCATCACCACCGTGCACCAGCCGATGCGCATGCTCGGCGAGCGGGCCTGCGCCCGGGTGCTGGACCGCATCGCCACCCCCGGCCTCAGCCCCGCCGTCGAGCTGCTGCCGGCCGAACTGGTCCTGCGGTCGAGCTGCGGCTGCCCGCCTGGTACGGAGCGACGCGTGCCGATTCAGACCCTGACCGCCGGCCGCTCCGGGCCGGCGACCGCCAGGCGGGGCAACCGCGGCGCACGCCAGGCCGCCACGCACAAGGTTCCCCGGCCGGCCCGGCAAGCAACGAAGGCTTAGGAGCTGCCATGCCCTTCATCGTCCGCCGCCTGGTGTTCTACGTCGTTACGGCCTGGGTCGCGCTGACCATCAACTTCTTCATCCCGCGGGCCATACCCGGCAACGCGGTGGAGAGCATCATGTCCAAGTTCCCCAACCTGCAGCCCTCGGCCTACAAGGCGATCGAGGCGCTGCTCGGCGTCGGCCATCCGGGCTCGATCTGGCACCAGTACTGGTCCTACCTGGTGGACATCGCCCACTTCAACTTCGGCACCGACGTCTCCCAGTACCCGGCCCAGGTCTCGACGCTGCTCGCCGAGACACTCCCGTGGACGATCACCTTGATCGGGACGGCCACCGTCATCGCCTTCCTGGTGGGCACGGGCCTGGGGATCGTGGCCGGCTGGCGGCACGGCGGGAGCCTGGACCGGGTGCTGCCCGGGCTGATGTTCCTGCAGGCCATCCCGTACTTCTTCTTTGCGCTGATCCTGCTGGAGCTGTTCGCCAGCAAGGCCCACATCTTCCCGCTCGGGCAGGGGTACGCCGAGGGCCTGATCCCGGGCTGGCACTGGGACTTCATCGGCAGCGCGATCTATCATTCGCTGCTCCCGGCGCTCACCATCGTGCTCACCTCGATCGCGGGCTGGATGCTGCAGATGCGCAACGTCATGATCACCACGGTCGGCGAGGACTACGTCATCGCGGCGCAGGCCAAGGGGCTCCACAACCGCCGCGTCATCTATACCTACGCGGCCCGCAACGCGCTGCTGCCCCAGCTGCAGGGGTTCGGCCTGGCGATCGGCTTCGTGGTCTCCGGGGCCGTCGTCATGGAGATCGTCTTCTCCTACCCCGGCATCGGCCTGCTGCTGGTCAACGCGGTCACCTCCAACGACTACCCGCTGATGCAGGGCATCTTCCTGGTGATCACGTTCGCGGTGCTGCTGGCCAACCTGATCGTGGACGTGATCATCGTGTTCGCCGATCCCCGTGCCCGGAGGGGGGCAACGTCATGACCGCCGTGCTGCCCATCAGCGCCGACTCCGCCGCGCTGGCGCAAGAAGAGACCAGGCCCGGCCGCTGGCGCCGGATGCCGCCCAAGGCCAAGGTGGGTGCCGGGCTGCTCGGCTTCTTCATCCTGGCCGGCGTCATCGGGCCATTCGTGGCGCCCTACGACCCCTCCTACCAGAACCCGGCCCCGGGCCTGTCGCTGCACGCCCCGTACGCGGCTCACCTGCTCGGCACCACCCAGAGCGGGCAGGACGTCTTTTCCCAGCTGCTGACCGGCATCAGGCTCACCCTGGAGCTGGCCCTCATCGTCGGGGTGGTCGCCACCGTGCTGGCGGTCATCGTCGGGGTCGCCGCCGCCTTCCTGGGCGGGGTATGGGACGAGGTGCTGTCGCTGCTCACCAACGTGTTCCTGGTCATCCCGGCCCTGCCGCTGCTCATCGTGCTGCTGGGCTACCTGCAGGACAAGGGGCAGTGGCCGACCATCCTGGTGCTCAGCATCCTGGGCTGGCCGTGGGGGGCCCGGGTGATCCGCGCCCAGACACTCGCCATCCGCAACCGCGACTTCATCGCCGCGGCCCGGGAGACCGGCGAGAAGACGTGGCGGATCATCGCCTCCGAGATCGTGCCCAACGAGGTGAGCCTGATCGCGGCGAGCTTCGTGAACACCGCGCTGTACGCGATCGGTGCCTCCGTCGCGCTGGCCTTCATCGGGGTGGCCGACCTCAACAGCTGGAGCCTGGGCACCATCTTGTACTGGGCCCAGAGCCAGCAGGCGCTGGAACTCGGGGCCTGGTGGTGGTTCATCCCGCCCGGCCTGGCCGTGGCGCTCATCGGCACCGGCCTGGTGCTGGTGAACACCGGGATCGACGAGCTGGGCAACCCGCGGCTGCGCGACGCCACCAGCGCCAGCCGGATCGCCGGGCACTGGCTGCCACCCGCCGACCCGACGCCGGTACTGGCCGAGGTGTCCGTGTACCGGAGCAAGGTGGGCTCGTTCTTGCACTCCTTCTCCCGCAGCTCGCTGCTTGACGAGACCGAAGGGAGGAGGACCAGATGAGCGCAAGTCCCGACCACGCCTCAGCCTCGGCCCCAGTGACGGCGGGTCCGTCCGGCGACTCCGTACTGGAGATCCGCGACCTGTCCGTGGTCTACCGCACCCCGGGCGGCGACGTCCGGGCCGTGGACCATGTGAACCTGGACCTGGCGGCCGGCGAGGTCATCGGCCTGGCGGGCGAAAGCGGCTCGGGCAAGTCCACGCTCGTCTACGGGGCCAGCAGGCTGCTGCGGGCGCCGGCCCTGATCACCAGCGGCAGCGTGCGCTACTCCGGCCGCCGGGCGAGCGAGCCGGTCGACGTGCTGCGGCTGGGACCGGACGAGCTGCGCAAGCTGCGCTGGCGCGAGATCGCCATCGTCTTCCAGAGCGCGATGAACGCGCTCAATCCGGTCCTGAGCGTCCGCGACCAGCTGCTGGACGCCATCCGCGCGCACTTGCGGATGCCCCGGGACGAGGCCCGCGACCGCACCGCCTACCTGCTCGACGTGGTCGGGATCCCGCGCTCGCGGCTGCGCAGCTACCCGCACGAGCTGTCCGGCGGAATGCGCCAGCGGGTCATGATCGCCATGGCGCTGGCCGCCGAACCCGAGGTGGTCATCATGGACGAGCCCACCACGGCGCTCGACGTGGTGGTCCAGCGCGACATCCTGGCCCAGATCGTGGAGCTCAAGGAGCAGATGGGCTTCTCCATCTTGTTCATCACCCACGACCTGTCCCTGCTGCTGGAGCTGGCCGACCGGATCGCAGTCATGTACTCCGGCCAGCTGCTCGAGATCGCTACCTCCGGCGAGATCCACCGCGAGCCGGCCCACCCCTACACCAAGGGGCTGCTCAACTCGTTCCCCTCGCTGCGGGGTCCGCGGCGCGAGCTGGCCGGCATCCCGGGCTCCCCGCCCGACATGCGAAACCCGCCGCCCGGCTGCCCGTTCCTGCCGCGCTGCGGCTACGGCACCGACGCCTGCCAGCACGTGGATATGCAGCTGCTGCCGGTGACCACGTCCGCCGATCCGGAGCACGTCACCGCCTGCCCGTTCGTGCTGCCAGACACGCCACCTCCCGGAGCTGGCGCGAGGTCGCCGGCCGAGGCCAGGCCGCCGGCCGGGGACGGGGCGGACGCGTCGCAGCCGGAGACCGCCGGGGAGCTGGGATCATGACCGAACAGCAGACCCAGGAGGTCACCTCCGCCGCGGCCGGCCGCGGGCCGCTGGCCATGCAGGCCAGCTCGATCAGCAAGGACTTCCGGATCGGCCGCGGCCAGATTCTGCACGCGGTGCGGGACGTCTCGTTCAGCCTGTACCGTGGCGCCGTCGTCGCCCTGGTGGGCGAGAGCGGGTCGGGCAAGTCGACGGCCGCCCGGCTGCTGGCCGGGCAGGAGCGGCTGACCTCGGGTGAGATCCAGCTGGGCGGCAAGGACATCCGGGTATCCAGCCGCGGTGACTTCCGGCATTACAAGAGCCAGGTCCAGTACGTCTTCCAGGACCCGTTCGCGTCGCTGAACCCGGTGCACACCGTGCGCTACCACCTGGAGCGGCCGGTCAAGCTGCACCAGGGCAAGGACGCCGACGTGGACTCCGAGGTCGCCGCGCTGATGGAGCAGGTGCGGCTCACCCCGGCCGGGCAGTTCCTGGTCAAGTACCCGCACGAGCTGTCCGGCGGCCAGCGCCAGCGGGTGGCGTTTGCCCGCGCGCTGGCGGCCAGGCCCAGCGTGCTGCTGGCCGACGAGCCGGTCTCCATGCTCGACGTCTCGATCCGGCTGGAGATGCTCGCCCTGCTCGACGACCTGCGCAAGCGCCTCAAGCTGGCCATGCTCTACATCACCCACGACATCGCCTCCGCCCGCTACTGGGCGGACGTGGTGCTGGTCATGTACGCCGGGGAGATCGTGGAGCGCGGGCCGGCCGAAGAGATCACCCAGCAGCCGGCCCACCCCTACACCCAGCTGCTGGTCGCGTCCGCGCCCGACCCGGACAACCTCGGCAGCGTCCTGCGCCGGAGCTCGGCCCGGGCCGGGGCCGACGCCACCGGCAACGGGGCCGCCAACCGCGCCGCAGCCGCGGACCTGCGGAGCCAGCGGGACGTCTCGAGCGTTGGCTGCCCGTTCAGTCCCAGGTGCCCGTTCGCCGATGACCGCTGCCGCCGGGAGGACCCGGCCCTCCTGCGGATCTCTGCCACCCGCGGCGCGGCGTGCTGGCACCTGGACGTCGCCGCCCCGGAGCTCGTCTCCGGGCTGTCAGGAGGTGGACGCACGACCCCGACCTCGACCTCGACCCCGTAACCATCAACGAGAGAAAGACGAGACTGATGAGGAGTTTGCACAGCCACAGACGGCTCTTTGCCGTAGCGGCCGCCGGGGTGCTTGCAGCCGGGCTCGCCGCCTGCTCAAGCTCGGGCTCGAGCTCAAGCTCGAGTGCCTCGGGCACGAGCAGCAGCAGTGCCACGGGCAAGACCCTGGTCATGGAGAGCTCACCGGAGACCACCATCACCCAGGCGTTCAACCCGTTCGCCACGACACAGGCCGCCTACGGGATGGGCGCGACCGGGCTCATCTATGAGCCGCTGATCCAGTTCAACCTGGTCTCGCCGCCCAAGTACTACCCGTGGCTGGCCACGTCCTACGCGTGGTCCAACGGCGGCAAGACGATCACCTTCGCGATCCGCTCGGGCGTGAAGTGGAACGACGGACAGCCGTTCACCCCCGCTGACGTGGCGTACACCTTCAACATGGTCAAGGCGAACGCGGCGGTCAACCTGAACGGCCTGAAGATCTCCAGCGTGAGCACGTCAGGCAACAACGTGGTGCTCAACTTCGCGACGGCCCAGTACGCCAACCTGCAGTCCATCGCGGGCACCGCCATCGTGCCCCAGCACATCTGGAGCAAGGTCAGCAACCCGGCGACCTTCGCGGACCCCAACCCGGTCGGCACCGGCCCGTTCAAGCTGGGCAGCTTCACGCCGCAGGGCTTCACCCTGGTCAAGAACACCAATTACTGGCAGGCATCGCAGGTCAAGGTGCCCAAGGTCTACTTCCCGGTGTACACCTCCAACACCGGCGCGCTCAGCGCGCTGTTCGCCGGGCAGATCGACTGGACCGGTAACTTCATCCCCGGCCTGCAGAAGAGCTTCGTCAGCCCGAACCCGGCCGAGCACCACTACTGGGAAGCTCCGGGCGGCACGAACAGCCTGATGCCGAACCTGAACAAGTGGCCGACCAACCAGCTGCCTGTCCGCCAGGCGATCAGCGCAGCGATCAACCGGACCGTGCTCGCCAACGAGGGTGAGGCCGGCCTGGAGGACCCGGTCCTCAACGCCACCGGGCTGACCCTGCCGCTGTACAACGCGTGGGCCGCACCGGTCGCCAACATGACCGTCTCCGCCACCGGCAGCGCGGCCGCCGCCGAGCAGATCCTGGAGAAGGCCGGCTACACCAAGGGCAGCAACGGCTACTTCGCCAAGGACGGCAAGACCGTCACGCTGGCCATCACCGACCCGTCCGCCTACACCGACTACGCCGAGGTCGACTCGATCGCTGCGCAGGAACTGCGCGCGGCCGGCATCGACGCCACCTTCCAGGGCCAGTCCGTGGACGCGTGGAACGCCGATGTGGCCGACGGTGACTTCCAGCTGATCTCGCACTGGTCCAACGGCGGGACCGGGGTCACCCCGTACAACATGTACGACGGCTGGCTGGACAGCGCGCTGGCCAGCGGCAGCGCCGCAACCGGCGACTTCGAGCGGCTGAACGACCCGAACGTGCAGTCTATGCTGGCCAAGCTGGCCGCGGCCGACACGACGTCGGCGCAGACTGCCGCACTCGCGCCGATCGCGAAGTACGTCGCGGACAACCTGCCCATTATCCCGACCACCACCGCCTCCCAGTGGTTCGAGTACAACTCGCAGAACTACACGGGCTGGCCGACGCAGACCAACCCGTATGAGTCCGGGCAGCCGTCCGGAACCAACAATGGTCCAGGCTCTGGCACCGACGAGGTGATCATCCTGCACCTGACGCCGCGGTCCTAGACTCGCGGCCATGAGCGGCCCGCCCCGGCACCACCCCCCCACCGGGGCGGGCCCCTCTTGGACCTGCCGATGAACGCGCCTGCCCGCTTCGCCTTCAGCACCCTGGCGTTTCCCGGCACCACCCTGGCCACGGCCGCCTCGCTCGGCCGGGGCTGGGGCTATGCCGGGATCGAGCTGCGCCTGGTCGACGGCGAGCTGATTGACCCCGGCGCCCTCCCGGCCAGCGCCCGCGCCCGCATCAAGCGGGACCTGGGCGGCCTGCCGGTGGTCGCGGTGGACAGCTCGATCCGGCTCACCGACGATGACCCCGGTCCCGCGCTACGCCGGTTCCTGGAGCTGGCCAGCGACTGGGAGGCCCCGCTGGTGCGGGTGTTCGGCGGCACGCTGTCCTCCAAAGCAGGGTCCTGTGATGCAGAGCCCCGTCATGCTGGGCCTCCGGACGCGGCGGCCAGGACGGCCCGGCTCGCTGCCGCGGCCCGCGTGCTCGATGCCGCGCTGCCCCGGGCGCAGCGCCTCGGCGTCGCGATCGGCGTGGAAACCCACGACGACTTCTCCTCCTCTGCTGCCGTGGCCGAGCTCCTGGCCCTGGCCGACCCGGCCGCGCTCGCGTCCGGTAGCCTCGGCGCCGTGTGGGACAGCCACCACCCGCACCGGATGGGTGAGACGCCAGGCCAGGTGTACGCAAACATCGGCCGGCATACCCTGCTCGCGCAGGTCAAGGACGCCCGGCCGCGGGATGGCGGCTGGCAGCTGGTGCTGCTCGGCCACGGCGAGGTGCCGGTGCGGCCCATGCTGGGCTTGCTGGCGGCCGGCGGCTATCCGGGCTGGATCTCGGTCGAGTGGGAGAAGCGCTGGCACCCCGAGATCGCCGAACCCGAGATCGCCCTGCCCCAGCATCTGGAGGTGCTCACCCAGTGGCTGAGCCAGTGAGCCACGGCTTCGGCATCGTCGGCGCCGGGGTTATCGCGGCCATGCACGCCGCCGCGATCGCGCGGCTGCCCGGCGCCCGGCTGTCCGCCGTTACCGACGCGGACGCGGCG
>JBAPYC010000960.1:0-15791 GCA_049284535.1 Streptosporangiaceae bacterium | reverse complement strand
GAGCAGGTCCGCCAGCGGCACGGACAGGTAGGCGCCGCGGCCCAGGCAGCTGATGGTCGCGACGGCCAGGCCCAGGTAGAGCACGGCGGTCACGCCGAACGCGATGCCGATGACCCGGGGCAGCTGGCCGGCCTGCAGCCGGCCGGTCAGCGGGGCCACGGCCTCCCAGCCGACGAACGACAGCATCAGGGTCGAGGCGGCCCGCCCGATGGACAGCCAGCCATGCGGGGCGAAGGGGGTCCAGTTGGCCAGGTGCGCGGCGGGCGCCGAGCCCGTCACCGCCGTGACCACCACGGCGATGAGCAGGCCGACCAGCAGCAGCTGGGCCAGGGTGCTGGCCCGGACACCGCCCGCCGCCACGCCGAGCACGGCCAGCAGCAGGGCCGCCGCGATGGCGGCGCGGGCCAGATCGCCGCCGCCGGTCAGAGCGGTGAGATAACCGGCGCCGATCAGGCACACGATCGGCGCGCCGGTGATGACCCCGGCCAGGAACCACCAGCGGGTGACCGTACCGGCCCGGTGGCCCAGCCCGGCCGCGGCGTAGCCGGCGGCATCCGCCGCGCCTGGCACGGTCTTGCCCAGGCCTGAGAACACCGCGGCCAGGATGGCGGACAGGACGAGCAGGCCAACCCAGGCCAGGATGGAGGCCGGTCCGGCCTGGGCGGCGGCCAGGCCGGGCAGCAGGAGCAGCCCGGGTCCGAGCAGAGCGCCGATGTAGAGGGCCGCGGCTCGCGGCACGGAGAGGGGCTGTGCGGCTGAGATGCTCATGCGTCAATAATCGGCGAAACCGGCTCGCATACGATGGCAAAGATTGCGCGATTAAGCTCTATTTGGGCAATGCTGTTCGACATTTCCCGTATTATTATCACTTTCATGCCACCACCCGCAGACCGGCTCGACCGGGCCATCCTGACCGAGCTCCAGCAGGACGGGCGCATCGCCAACATCGACCTGGCCGAGGCGGTGTCGCTGTCGCCTTCGGCGTGCCTGCGCCGGGTCAAGGCCCTGGAGGCCAGCGGCATCATCGAGGGCTATCGTGCCGAGATCAGCCGGGTGCAGGCCGGCCTGGGGCTGACCGCCTTCATCGGGCTGCGGGTCGAGAACCACTCCCGCGCCGCCTCACGGGAGATCGAGGATGGCCTGACCGCGATCCCGGCCGTGGTCGCCTGCTACGTGACCTCGGGCGAGGACGATTTCTTCGTGGAGGTCGCAGCCCGGGACCTGGCCGACTACGAGCGCATCCTGCTCGACCAGATCCTGGCCGTGCCGGGAGTGGGCCGGGCCCGCACGACCTTCGCCATCCGGACCGTGCTGAGCCGCGGCCCGGTGCCTTTGACCCACTGGCGGTAGGTTCTCAGCTGGCCAGAGTCCTTAGCTCGCCAGCGCGGTGAGCAACTGCTCGCGGGTCGGCTGCGTCACGGGCGGGGCGCTGCCATACCGCCGGAGGGTTTCCTGTGTGCTCGCCACGACCTGCGGGTCGGTGTAGACCTCCTCGGGCGGGCAGACCATGCCGTTGATCTTCCAGAATGCGCGGAAGGCGGACGGGTCGTAGCCGGCGGCCAAGCGCAACTGCGAATAGGTGACCCGCCCGGGCGTCTCGGCAGGCAGCGGCGGCGGCCCCACCCCGGAAATGGTGTATCGCATCGCCGCGAGGCGCGCCGAGTCGACGGCGGCCTGATCCTCGTAGAACGGCACGACGTGTGCGGCGACGAGGCGGTCCAGGGTCAGCGCTTGCGCGGCCCAGTCCTCGCCGTGCCTGTCGATGGTGCTGGCGAGATCCGCGGCGCCGGACAGGGCCAGGGCCAGGCCCCGGCCGAGGGTCGGATTGGTCGTGCACACCGAATCGCCGATCGCATGCAGACCGGTGGCGACCGGGATCCCGTCGACCACGAGCCGGCGCAGCGTGTTGTGCAGCCCACCCATCGGGAACACGTCGCTGATCGGGTCCATCACGTCGAGCCAGGCCGCATAAACCGGGACCGTCCGCAGCACGGCGGTGAAGACCTCGGGGTCCCGGACGGTCCGGAACCGGCGGTCGGCCGCCAGGGGCGCCACCACCAGCTGCACCGCACCGTTGTCGCCGCCCCATTTCCCGGCCAGGAACTCATCGAGTGCGATGACGGTCCGGGTCACCAGCAGGCTGGGCAGGCGGGCCGCCGGGCGGACGCGGTAGTGACGGCTGTAGTAGCTGATCCCGCACTCGGCCCACCAGGTGGCCGTGGCCCGGGCACCGACCTCCTTCAGCCAATCATCGATCGCCGAGCGGCGTCCGGTGGCGTCGATTACCAGGTCGGCGGCGAGGTCGCCCCGGTCAGTGCGGATACCGGTCACGTGCGGCGGCTGACCGGGTTCGGCCCGCAGCCCAGTGACCTTGACCTGGTCGCGCACGGTGAGGCGCGGTTCGGCCGCGGCGGCGCGCCGCAGGACCCAGTCGACGGTGGCACGCCGCGTCATGACCGGCATGAGCCGCTCGTCACCGGGCCGGTCCGCCTGGTCAGCCAGGGTCGGCGGCATCTGCGTCCGTAGCGGGGCTTCTACCGCCCCCGCCGCTAGTAGCCCTTTGTACACGTCAGCCAGGCGCTCGATCAGGAGCTCGCGGCACCGGGCCATGATCAGGTGGGGCTGCACGATCTGCGGAGCTGACGGCCGGAAGGCCGCCGCGGCGGCGGCTTCCACGTCCGGGGCGGGCATCAGCGAGTCGCGCTCGAGCACCACGACCTCGTGACCGGCGCGCGCCAGCAGCAGCGCCGCGAACAAGCCCGCGGCGCTGCCTCCCGCGATGGCGATCTTCATCCCGGTCCTTGCTGCCTAGGCAGCGCGCCCATGTGCTGAGGCTACGGACCAGTCCGAGGCGGCGGCAAGAGCCAAGGATCGCGCGACCACCCGGTGGCCAGACCCGGGACAGGATGGCTGAGAACCAAGCCGTTCGGCATGTTACGGCGCCGCCGCCGGTGGAGGTGCGGACGATTTTGCCGACGATGGCAAGTTCTCATTACTGATCACGCATCTTTACTCGCATAGCGGTGAGAAGTACCGTCGGAATCGTTCTGCCCGCGCGCCTGGAAGGCATAAAGATGACGGCACCCGAGCCGGCTTGGCAAGTTGGCGAGACCGCGGCAGCCTCGGTTGGCGCTGACGCTGACGTATTCGGCACAATCGACGCGGCTGGATTGGGCGCTGCCATGCTGGCGGTGATGCGGCGCGCCGCGCTCCAGCCCACGGCCACGGCATCGGCGGCCCTGAGATTCTGGACCAGCGTGACCATGGCCGGGCCGGCCGCCGCCGCTCGCTGGATGGGGCTGGACGCGTCCCCGCCGGTTCCGGTACCGGAAAAGGACAAACGGTTCGCCGATGCGGCCTGGACGCATAACCCGGTGTTCTTCGCCCTGCGCCAGGCCCACTTGGCCATTGAACGCCTGGCCAGCGACGTGCTCGAAGCCGGATCCGGCGACCAGATCGAGGACGCCAAGGCCAAGCTCGCGACCGCCTTCTTGCTGGACGCGGCGGCGCCGACGAACTTCCTCCTCACGAACCCGGCGGCGCTCAAGCGGGCGTTCGAGACGGGCGGGACCAGCCTGGTCACCGGGGCCAGCCACTTCGTGGATGACCTGCTCAACAACGGCGGCCGCCCGCGCCAGGTAGACACCAGCCCGTTCCGGCTCGGTGAGAACATGGCCGCCACGCCGGGCAAGGTGGTGTTCAAGAACGACCTGATGGAGCTCATCCAGTACGAGCCGCAGACGCCGAAGGTGCATGCGGTGCCGGTGCTGGCCAGCCCGCCGTGGATCAACAAGTACTACGTGATGGACCTGGCCCCGAAACGGAGCTTCCTGGAGTGGGCGGTGCAGCACCAGCGCACCGTGTTCGCGATCTCGTACCGCAACCCGGACTCCTCCATGAGCGGTATCACCCTGGATGACTACCTGATCCACGGGCCGCGGGACGCGCTGGACGTCATCGCCGAGATCACCGGCGCACCCAAGATCGACATCATCGGGCTGTGCCTGGGCGGGGCGCTGACCGCCATGCTGGCGGCATTCCTGACCGAGAAGGGCGACGACCGGATCGGGTCGATCACGCTGCTCAACACCTTGCTCGACTACAGCGAGCCAGGCGTCCTCGGCACCTTCACCGACGAGAAGACCGTGGCCCGGCTGGAAAAGCAGATGCAGGAGAAGGGGGTGCTCGAGGGCAGCCAGATGGCCGGCACCTTCGACATCCTGCGGGCCAACGACCTGATCTTCAGCTACGTGGTGTCCAACTGGCTGATGGGCCAGGACCCGCCGGCCTTCGACATCCTGGCCTGGAACGGCGACAGCACCCGCATGCCGGCCGCGATGCACTCCTTCTACCTGCGCAGCCTGTACATGCGCAACGAGCTGGCCAAGGGCGAGCTCGAGCTGGGCGGCCAGACGCTGTCGCTGAGTGATGTGAAGAACGACACCTACGTGGTGGGTGCGATTAACGACCACATCGTGCCCTGGCACGGCTCCTACAAGACCGGCGAGCTGATGGGCGGCCAGGTCCGGTACGTGCTGTCCAGCGGAGGCCACATCGCCGGGATCGTCAACCCGCCCGGGCCGAAGGCGTGGCACGAGGCAGGCGACTACGACGCCGCCGGGCCGGAGGCCTGGCGTTCCAACGCGACCAAGCAGAACGGTTCCTGGTGGGAGGACTGGACCGCATGGTCTGACGAGCGGGCGGGAGCCCTGGTCAAGCCACCGCCCATGGGCAGCCGCAAGCACAAGGCCATCGGCGACGCGCCCGGAGAGTACGTGTTCGGGTGACAGTCCCCGGCGTTCGCGCCGCCCGGCGACACGGAACAGAGGTAACACCATGGCAGACATGAACGGCCAGGTCGCACTGGTGACCGGAGGAATCCGCGGCATCGGCCTGGCCATCTGCGAGCGCCTGATGAACCGCGGCATCAAGGTCGCGGCCGGGTACTCAAGCAACACCGAGGCCGCCCGGCAGTTCGCCGACAAGTACGCGGACCACGGCGTCACCGTCCACCAGGGCAACATCGGCCGCAACGACGACTGCGTGCGTGTCATCGACGAGGTCCTGGATCAGCATGGCCAGCTGGACATCCTGGTCAACAACGCCGGGATCACGGTGGACAAGACAGTCAGGAAGATGACCCCGGAGGAATGGGACCACGTCCTTCACGTGAACCTGTCCGGCGCGTTCTACCTGTCGCGGGCCATCCTGCAGCACATGCTGGATCAGGGTTACGGCCGGATCATCAACATCTCGTCAGTGATCGGCTCGGCGGGCGGGTTCGGTCAGGCGAACTACGCCGCAGCGAAGTCAGGGATGTTCGGCCTCACGATGAGCCTGGCCCTGGAGACCGCGAACAAGGGGATCACCGTCAACACGGTTACCCCGGGGTACATCACCACCGAGATGACCGCCGCGGTGCCGTCCGACGTGATGGACAAGCTGGTCGCGCGTATCCCGGTGGGGCGGCTCGGCGAGCCGAACGAGGTCGCGCGGGTGGTGGAGTTCCTGGCCGATCCCGAGTCCGGCTACATCACCGGGCAGGTGTACCCGGTCAACGGCGGGCTGTACATGTAGGCCGGGCAGCCACGGGCTACGGCAGCACGTGGGCGCCCTGGCCGACGGCATATGCCTCCCGGACCCAGCTCGCGAAGTCTTCATCAAGCTCGTCCGGCGCGGTTATCCGCACCTGATGGACAAAGAGGCGTTTGGTATAGGGCGCGGCGCTGATGAACCGGCGGTCGTGCACCGTGCGCTGCAGGTCCAGGTATCCGGCCAGCCCAGCTTTGGTCGGCCGGGCGCCGGCGAAGCCCCGGCGTGTGCCCTTGAACGTGATGATCGTCTTGGACACCGCGTAGGTGAACGGACCGCACGCCTCCACGAGCCGGACGAAGCGATGGTAGAGCTCGACCGATTCGGCCGGCTGACTTCGCAGATGATCCTCCACGGTCCAGATCACTGGCGGCTGGCCGCCATCGCCAGCGCCCCGAACGCCGTTTCCCGTCATGGATCGCCAACCTTAAGCCGCAGGAATCGATCTACTCGTCGAGAAGGGCCACGAGCCTAGTGACGGTGGCCCAGTTGCGGGCGGTCCCGGTCTGCATGGGGCGGCCAGCGGCCGGGCCTCTGGCCAGCTGGGCGGCCAGCTCGCTGCGGCCGATGCCTTCTGGGGTGCTCAGGTAGAGGGTGGCGCCGATGACAGTAGCCTCGTCGCGGCTGCCCTTGGCGGCGGCGCGCTGCTGGGCTTCCGCGACGGCTGCGACGTCGGCCGGAGTCATCTCCGCGCGGCGGAACACCGCGTGCAGCCGACGGGGATCGGTGTCCGGCGGGTAGGGGTTGGCGGCAACCACGTCGGCCAGCTGGTCGCGGGTCAGGACCACCACGGCGGGCCGCAGGCCAAGACGGCCGGCGATCGCCTCCTCCAGCACATCAGCGAGCTGGGCGGTGTCGGTCTTCTGGGTGGTGAACAGCACGTTGCCGCTCTGGATGAAGGTGGCCACGTCGGCGTGCCCGAGGGAGGCCGTGATCTCCCGCAGGTCGCTCATGGCGACCTTGTTCCGGCCGCCGACGTTGATGCCGCGGAGCAGGGCCACATGAGTGCGCACGACGGCATCTTGCCACGGCGAAGCGCGGTGAGCTGCTAGGCGGTCCGCTATCCCAGGAAGCCGATCTCACAGAAATGGTGCTACTGTGAAACTGTGAAGAATATTACCGTGTCTGTGCCTGACGAGGTCTACCGCAATGCCAGGGTGGCCGCCGCGCAGCACGACACCTCGGTGAGCGCCCTGGTGGTCGCGTACCTCGAGCGCCTGTCCGGGCGCATGGATGAGTTCGCCAGGCTTGAGCTGCTGCAGCGAGAGGTCCAGGCCGGGATCGGCCGCTTCCGCGCCGCCGACCGGCTGGACCGGGACGAGGTACACGATCGTGCGGTTCGCTGACACTAACGTCCTGCTGTACGCCATCTCACGCGATCCGGCCGAGCAGGACAAGGCCAAGCGCGCCAGCGACATACTCGCCGATCGCGATCTCGCGCTGTCCGTCCAGGTACTGCAGGAGTTCTACGTCCAGGCGACGCGCGCAAGCCGCCCCGACGCCATCGGGCACCAGCAGGCGGCCCGGCTCATTGAGTCGTTCCGCCGCTTCGAGGTCCAGGACATGACGAGCAGCATCGTGATGGCAGCCCTGGACACGTGCCAGCGCTTCCAGCTCTCCTACTGGGATGCGGCGATCATCGAGGCCGCCCGCGCGATGGGCTGCACTGAGGTTCTGTCCGAGGACCTGACTGATGGCCAGGACTATGACGGCATACTGGTGACCAACCCGTTCCGCTGAGGCAAGCCGCATCGTACGACGGCTGGTGCGAAGACGAGGAAAGCTCAGGGGGTCCCGAGATGCCACTGCTGCCTCCGCTGGTCAGCCCCGGGGAGCTCCGCGACGCGCTCGGTGATGAGCGGGTGCGCGTGTTCGACGCCACCGTCTTCCTGCGCCGCGCGGTGGACGGCGGGCCTTATGCGGTGGAGAGCGGGCGCGAGAGCTACACGCGAGCCCATATCCCCGGGGCCGGGTTCGCGGATATCCCCGGCGCGCTGTCCGACCCGGCGTCGCCGTTCGCGTTCACCCTCCCCACCGCGGAACGCTTCGCCGCCGCGGCCGGCCGCCTTGGCATCGGCGACGGCACGCACGTCGTCGCGTACGCGCAAGACGCCCCGATGTGGGCGACGCGGCTGTGGTGGCTGCTGCGCTACTTCGGGCACGATGACACCAGCGTGCTCGACGGCGGGCTGGTCGCCTGGACAGCAGCGGACGGGCTGACCGAGTCGGGCGAGAGCACGTACGCGGCTGCCTCGTTCACGGCCCGGCCCAGGCCAGAGCTCCTGGCCAGGCTGGCCGACGTCCGTGAGATCTCCGAGAACGGGGCCGCCTGCCTCGTCAACGCCCTGTCCCCGGAGGCCTTCCGCGGCCAGGGCCCCGGTGCCTACAGCCGCCCGGGCCGCATCCCGGGCAGCGTTAACGTTCCGTGGAACGGCCTGCTCGACCCGGCGACCAGCCGCTTCCGCCCGCCCGCCGAGCTCGCCACCGCCCTGGGCGCCGGCGGTGTCCGCGCGGACCAGCCGGTCATCGCCTACTGCGGCGGCGGCATCTCCGCGACGGTCGACCTCTTCGCGCTGTGGCTGACCGGCCGCGACGACGCCCGGCTGTACGACGGCTCACTGACTGAGTGGAGCGCCGACCCGGACCTGCCGCTGGTCACCGGCTGACGCCAGAGGACCGAGATGACCGCGGCGGCGCCGTCCGATTGTCACGCGGTGCGGTTACCGGCATCGGTCATGGCCAGATGCCGGTAACCGCGCGTCGTGGAGATCTACCGATAGCGCGGAATGTGCGATATGGTTCGCTCACCGTTGCAGCTCGGGCTGTTTCGTGCGTCTTTCTGGGGGGGAAGATGCCAGGACCGCGGAAGAGTAGTAGTCGGAGGACGTGCGTCCCCGGCGCTAATGAGCTGGCCCCTCCAGATCGCATCATCAAGCACACGAGTCCCGTGCCGCCAGCCCGGAAATGGGCGTCGGCAGCATGCTGCGCGGTTATCAGTTCATCGACCGCAGCACGGTCACAAGTGCCGTCTTCTGGCGGTGCCAGCTACGCATCCATGTCAATCGGCTCGCAAAGGAGCAGCCATCATGAAGCGTCTCATTACCCTTGTCGCGACGATACTGGCCCTGATCCTGGCGGCGGCTTCGGCCGCGTCGGCCTCGACCACGAGATGCAGGAGCGGTATCGAGGTGATCGTGGGTTCTACGACCAACCTGTCGATCATTGAGGCGAACGTCTCGGTACTGCCGGTAAAGGCATACGGCGTCGTCCACACCAAGGGCACGCTCTCACTGAGCGGGCCGACGAACGGCACGTCGTCGTTCAATTTCCGGGCCGGCAAGCTCACCGTTAAGCACAAGCAGACCAGCGGGACCAGCCAGCCAACCCTGAATTCCAGGACATGCGTGTTCAGCCAATCCGAGGGCGGTATCTACACCGTTGTCGGCGGCACCGGGAAATTCCACGGCGCCACCGGCCACGGGAAGTACCAGCTTTACTTCGCCATCGTGTTCCCGCGGCTCAAGAACGGCAAGTGCAACACATCGCAGTCGGCCAAGCCGGTCAGGGGCAAGATAACGTTCGCAGCCTACGGGCCACTATCCGTAAGGTAGCCATGATGTGCCCGGCTGGGGTCAGCGGATCCCCAGCCGGGCACATGGTCTTCCGGAGTCCGGTTAGCCGAGCAGGGGCCGCATGAACGTGCGCTCGTAGCGCAGCACGCAGCCGGACTCGTCGCGGATCTGGTCGGCGGCGATGAATTCCGGATCGACCCCGAACCGGCTCCGGTACGTCTCGTAGGCGGCCAGGGACGGGAAGGAGAACAGGGCCAGGGCCTTGTCGCTGGCCCCCTCACCCGGCAGGAAGTAGCCGTGGTGCTGGCCGCCGTGCTTGCTGACCAGCTCGATCCAGGCCCGGGCGAAGCGCTCGAACGCGTCCAGCTGGGCCGGGTCGATGGTGTAGTCGACGACGCAGGTGATCACAGAACGGTGAGTCTAAGGCCGCCGTCCACCTTGACGTCCTCGCCGGTGACGAAGCTGGCCCGCGGGCTGGTCAGGAAGGCGACCACCTCGGCCACCTCGGCGGGCTCCGGCGGGCGTCCTGGCCGGGACGGGGACCGGACCGCGCGGGAATCGACCGAACCCGGGCTGACCGCGTTGACCCGGACCCCGTGCATCGCCTCGTCGGCCGCGATGGCCTTGACCAGGGCGTTCAGCGCTCCCTGGCTGGCCGCGTAGGCAGCCAGGCCACCTTGCCCTGGGTCCGGCTGGGCCGGGGACACGACCACTATCGCGCCCCGGGCACTGCGGCGCAGGTGCGGCAGCGCGGCCCGCGCGGCCAGGAACACGCCCTTGACGTTAACGTCGAAGACCTCGTCCCAGGTGACCTCGTCGACATCGGTGACGGTCCCGTAGCGCTGGATCCCGGCGCAGGTGACCAGGGTGTCCAGGCCACCGAGGTCGCGGATCGTCTCGTTTACCAGCGCCATCATGGCGACGCCATCCCGGACATCGGCGATCACGGCCAGCGCGGTGCCGCCGGCCGCCGTGATGGCCGCCGCGACTTCGCGGGCCTCGTCCGGGTCGGCGGAATTCACGGCGACCCGGGCGCCCCGGGCGGCCAGCAGCTCGGCCACGGCCCGCCCGATGCCGCTGGAACCGCCGGTGACCAGGACCACGCTCCCGGCGTGATCATCCACCACCGCCGCCTTCCTTGGTTCGCCCACGTTAGTATCTTCCCGGCTTGTGTTACTTATGGGTAGTTACGGCTTACTGGCCGTCCGGGCAGGATCACGAAGGAGTGCTGCCGATGCCGACCAACCACCAGGTACGACTGGCGGACCGCCCGTCCGGGCTCCCCCGGCCCTCGGACTGGGAGTTCACCAGCGAGGACGTGCCCGAGCCCGGCCCGGGCGAGTTCGTGGTGTCGATCTCGCACGTGTCGGTCGACCCGGCCATGCGAGGCTGGATGAACGCCACCGCCTCCTACATCCCGCCGGTGGAGATCGGCGCGGTGATGCGGGCCGGCGGGGTCGGGAAGGTCACGGCGTCCCGGCACCAGGAGTTCTCCGTGGGCGACGAGGTTCACGGGCTGTTCGGCGTGCAGGAGTATGCGACCTCCGACGGCACCGGGGTGTACCGGATCGACACTGCGCTGGCCGGACCCTCCACCTACCTCGGCGCCCTTGGCACGACCGGTCTGACCGCGTACTTCGCCCTGTTCGAGACCGGCCGGATCCAGGCCGGGGACACCGTGGTCATCTCCGGCGCGGCCGGCGCGGTCGGCAGCGTGGCCGGGCAGATCGCCAAGCTCAAGGGCTGCCGGGTCATCGGCATCGCGGGCGGCCCGGAGAAGTGCCAGACCATCGTGCAGGACTTCGGTTTCGACGCCGCCATCGACTACCGGGCCGGCCACGTCCGCCGGGCACTGCGCGAGCATGCCCCGCGGGGCGTCGACGTCTACTTCGACAACGTCGGCGGGGAGATCCTGGACGACGTCCTGGCCTGCCTGGCCCGCGGCGCCCGGGTCATCATCTGCGGCGCGGTCTCCCAGTACAACGAGACCCAGGTGCACGGCCCGGCCAACTACATGATGCTGCTGGTAGCGCGGGCCTCCATGACCGGCATGCTGGTGTTCGACTACCAGGACCAGTACCCGCAGGCCATGGCCGAGCTGGCCGGCTGGCTGAAGTCAGGCCAGCTCGTGGCCCGCGAGCACGTCGTGCACGGCAGCGTCGCGGACTTCCCCGAGACCCTGCTCATGCTGTTCGACGGGATCAACACCGGAAAGCTGGTGCTGGCTCTCGATCACGGCCCCTGAGGTCAACTCCGCGGAGCAGGGCCTCGATCACGGTGACGGCGCGATCGACGTCGGCGGCGCGGTCAACATCGGCGGCGCGGGCGGCGACCACGTCCGCGTACAGGAAGCCCTCGCTGATCCGCACGATCGCGTAGGCGAGCGTCCGGGTATCGAGACTGGGATCCAGCGTGCCCCGGGCCCGTTCGGCATCAATGATCTGTTCCAGCGCGCGGGTGGTGCCCCGGTGCACGGTGCTGTGGCTGCCGGTGAGCAGGCGCAGCGCGGTCTGGTGGTCCGACTCCAGGAACGCCCGCAGCGGGCGGTCCCGGGCGATGGCCCGCAGCACTCCCCCGATGACCGCGACCAGCCGCGCCGTCCCAGACTCGGCCGCGGCCGCCCGGTCCTGCTCGGCCAGCAGGCGGCGCGCCCGCCACCACAGCAGCTCGTCCAGCAGCTGCTCACGGTTGCCCGCGCGGCGGTACAAGGTGGCGCGGGCCACGCCCAGGCGCCGGGCCAGCGAGCGCATGTCCAGCCGCTGCTCGGCCACGAAGACGTCCGCGGCCGCGGCGACGATCTCGGGCGGGATCTGCCCGGGCGCGGGCGTCACGTGCGCGGGGGTCACGTGCGCTGTTCCGCTGCCCGCACCAGTAGGGCCAGCTCGTCGGTCAGGTAGCCGGCCAGCGCGTCGAGGTCCGGGACCAGCTCACGGCAGCTCACCAGGCCGAAATTCAGCTGGCCCAGGTAGCCCACGAGCGTGATGTTCAGCCCCTGGCCGTCGGTGACCACCGACACGGGATAGTGCGCGAGCAGCCGGGCCCCGCACAGGTAGACCGGCACGTTGGGGCCGGGGACGTTGGAGATCGTGACGTTGAACGGCGGCAGCCGGTGCAGCAGGCCGGTGGCGAACACCACCCGGGCCGCCCGCGCGGTCAGCGCCGGCGGGGCGAAGTCGCTGATCTGGTCGACCAGGCCCTGCGGGATCGCGGCCTGCTGGGCCTTGGCGATCCGGGTCGCGCTGTGCACGATCTCCAGCCGCAGGCCCGGATCGGTGACGGTGGTGGGCAACCTGGCCAGCATGGCCGACACCTTGTTGCCGAGCGCCCCCTTGCTGGCCGGATCCCGCACGGACACCGGGATCATGGCCACCAGCGGCTGGTCCGGCAGGGCGTGATGGCCGGTGAGCCAGCGCCGCAGCGCCCCGGCGCACATGGCCATGACCACGTCGTTGACCGACACACCGAAGGCGTTCTTCACCATCTTGACCGTGGCCAGGTCCACGCTGCGGAACGCGAACCGGCGGTGCGGCGTGATGGGCCGGTTGAACGGCGTAGCCGGGGCGCGTCCCGGCCGGCTGGCGATGACCCCGCCGTCGCCGCGGTTAAGCCCGAGCATGCCGCCGACCAGGGTGTGCACTGCCGGAGCCAGGGTCGGGAGCACCTTGACCAGCTCGTTGCTGATGCGGGCCGTCTGGACCGGGCGCCAGGCCATCCGGGCGGCTGTCTTGGCCGCGAGCGCCGGCCAGCCGGGTGGGCTGGCCGGGCGGAACGGCTCGGCCGCGGGCAGGTCGCGGCCCTCCGGGGCAAGATCGAGGAGCACGGTCAGCAGCTCGGCGCCGGAGGCCCCGTCGATGGCGGCGTGATGGATCTTGGTGTAGACGGCGGCCCGTTTCCGGGCCAGCCCGGTGATCAGGTAGATCTCCCACAGCGGCCGGCTGCGGTCCAGCGGGCGGGCGTGCAGGCGGCTGACCTGTTCGGTCAGCTGGGCGTCCGAACCGGGCCGTGGCAGCGCGATCTCCCGGACGTGGTACTCGATGTCGAAGTCCGGATCGTCGACCCAGTAGGGCTGGTCGAGCCCGAGCGGCACGCATCGCAGCTTTTGCCGCAGGACCGGCACGAGCGGCAGCCGCCCGGCCATGACCTCGGTGAGCCGGGCCAGGGTCAGCGGCGCCGGGGCCCCGGCCGGATCGAGCACGCTGAGGCCGCCCACGTGCCCGGTCGTGTTGGCCGTCTCGAGCGCGAGGAACGAGGCATCGAGCCCGGTGAGCTGCTGCATGTTCGCTCCCTTGTCAGGCTCGGGCTTTTCAGGCTCCGGCCACGGTCTCGGTCAGCCAGTCCCGGACGAGCCCGGTGACCTGGTCCGGGACCTCGAGCTGCGGCGTGTGCCCGACCCCGGCCAGCACCACGGTGTCCCAGCGCGGCATCCGGGCGCCGGCCTGGCGGAGGGCGGCCACCGGGACCAGCCGGTCGGCGTCGCCGCCAATGAGCAGGACGGGAACCTGGATCGACGCCATCATGTCCCAGTAGCGCCGCTGCACCGCCACCAGGCGCATGAGCGACCGGGACGCGGACAGGAACGCCTGGTCGCTGGCCCGGGCCAGCCGCCGGTCCCCCTGGCGCTCGCCCAGCCGGTGGGCGGCCAGCGCGACCGACGCCGTGACCAGCTCAGGATCGGCCCGGGACGGGTCAGCGAAGCACAGCTTGATCACCTGCTGCACGGCCAGCTCCGGAGACCGCCGGGCCAGCACCCGGCTCAGGTAGAGCTCGCCGAAGCCGGGCAGCGTGTACAGCAGGAACTGCAGGGCCACGGTCGGGTCGGGCTTTCGCGGCGGCAGCGGCAGCGCCGGGTCCAGCAGCACCAGGGCCCGCACACTCGAGGGCACGGCGGTCGCCTGCAGGATCGATATCAGGCCGCCCATGGAGTTCCCGACCAGGATCACCGGCGTGCCGACGATGTCGCGGATGAACCGGTCCAGCAGCTTGGCATTGGCTTTCACGCTGGAGTTGGCGCGCGTGCCGGGCGTCAGGCCGAACCCGTGCAGGTCCAGCGCGACGGCGCGGCGACCCTGGGCCAGCGGTGTCCCGACCGGGCCCCAGTTCAGGTGCGAGCCCCCCAGGCCGTGCACGTACACGACGGGCACCTGGCCGGCTGGGCTGGTGTCGAACTCGATCCAGTGCACCGGATCCGCGCCGGCGCCGTCCAGGTCGCTGAGGTAGCCGTGAGCGCCCCAGGGCGCCGCGAACCGCCAGGGTGCGGGCCGGGTGGCCACGGCGTTTGCGGTGTCGGTCATCGGGTCCTCCCTGGGTAAGGTGCCCGCCGGTACGGTGCCCGCGGATGCAGTGCCCCGGGGTAAAGGGCCCGCAGCCAGGCGGGCGGGCGGAACGGGATCTGCTGGCCGGCCGGGGTGGCCAGCCGGTCGGCGATCAGCCACAGCGTGGCCGGGTCGACGCCGAAGCCGAGGTGAGCGCACCGGACCGCCACGTTGCGATGCAGGCCGGTCTCGGGCTCGATGCAGGCCCGCCAGGACACGATGCCGTCCCAGCGGGAGTAGGCCGACGTCGAGGGCACCGGGATGGGCCGGGCGATCTGGTCCCGGGCGGGCTGCCGGGAAACGGGTGCGTGCCAGCGCCGGAGCTGGGCGTAGGCGAGCTCGGCGTGGGTCTGCCGCGGGTGGGTCTGCGCGTACGGGCTGCCCAGGGTAATCACCTGCCGGACCAGCTGGGGGTACTGGCGGGCCATTTCCCGGGCGTAGATGCCGCCCAGGCTCCAGCCCACCAGCGACACCGGACGGCCGGTCCGCTGGGTGGAGGCCATCAGGGCCTGCGGCAGCCCGGACAGCACCTCATCGGTCGGCCCGCGGTTGCGGCCCAGGTTCCAGCCGGACACGTCATAACCGAGATAGCGCAGGAACCGCCGCAGCACCGCCGTGCTCCGGTCCGAGGCCATCAGCCCGGGCCAGACCAGCACCCCGTGCCCGTCGCCGTGTGGTGCCCTGGCCAGCCAGGGCGTCCCGGCGAACAGGGCCGCGACGTCGGCCAGGCCCCGGACTGGTTCGGTCATCAGGAGGGCGGCCGACGGCCCGGCGGCCGTCCTAGCAGACGGCGGGCCGGCAGACGGCGTGCCAGCAGACGGCGTGCCACCTGGGCGGCCGGAATTGCCCGCCGCCGCTGGCCGGGTGAGGTACATCGCTGTCCCCGATGCTCGCCGGGTGATACACACTAAATATATGTCTCACCCGACGGGAACGGTCGATCTGTCGCGCATGCAGGCAATCCTGCTCGACATGGACGGCACGCTGGTGGACTCCGATGCAGCCGTGGAACGGGCCTGGCAGGCCTGGGCCCGGGAGTACGGCGTCCACCTGGCGGGCACGCCGGCCTTCCTGCACGGGAGCCCGGCCCTGCGCAGCGTGCAGCGGCTGCGGCCCGACCTGGACGACGAGGCCGCGGTCGCCGCGGCCGGACGCCAGCTGGCGCTGCAGTACGACGATCTGTCCGACGTCCGCGCCACCCCGGGGACCAGCGAGCTGCTGGCTGAGCTGACCAGGCGGCAGCTGCCCTGGGCGGTGGTGACCAGCGCGGACGTCCGGCTGGCCCGGGCCCGCCTGGGCGCGGCCGGGGTGAGGG
>JBAPYC010000959.1:0-2047 GCA_049284535.1 Streptosporangiaceae bacterium | reverse complement strand
GTGCACCGCAGCGGAATCCTGGTGGTGGAGGACGAGCCCGAGCTGGTCCGGGCGCTGCGCATCAACCTGCGCGCCCGCCAGTACGACGTGCAGACCGCGGGCACCGGCCGGGAGGCGCTGGCCGCGGCGGCCGCCCGGCCGCCGGACGCGATCATCCTGGACCTGGGCTTGCCCGACATCGACGGCACCGAAGTGATCGTCGAGCTGCGCCGCTGGTTCAAGGCGCCGATTATCGTGCTGTCCGGCCGGACCAGCCCGGGGGACAAGATCGGCGCGCTGGACGTGGGCGCCGACGACTACGTGACCAAGCCGTTCGCCATGGCCGAGCTGCTGGCCCGGCTGCGCGCCGCGCTGCGGCGCGACGGGGAGGCGGGCGCGGACGCCGTGCGGCTGTTCCGGATCGGGCGCTGGCAGGTGGACCTGGCGGCACACCAGGTCACCAGGGCGACCGCGGACGTGACGGGTCCGGCGGTGCCGGGGGCGGGGGCGGGGGCGGACGCGGCGGGTCCGGCGGTGCGGGGGGTCGGTGGCCCACCGACTACGCAAGAACGTGGCCGGGGGGCCACCGACCCAGCGGACGAGCGCGCGGTGACCGGGCATGGTGTTCGTGACGGCGGGGGGCGGGGGGAGACGCTGCGGCTCACGCCGACAGAGTGGCGGATCCTGGAGATCCTGCTGCGGCGTCCGGGGCAGCTGGTCGGATCGGTGCAGCTGCTCACCGGGGTATGGGGCCCGGGATACCAGCAGCACACCAACTATCTCCGCTTCCACATGGCCCGGCTGCGCCGCAAGCTCGAGGACAATCCCGCCCGGCCACGGCATCTGCTCACCGAGCCTGGCATGGGCTACCGCTACCAGCCGTGACATCGCGGCCACGCATAGAGCGGCGACTGGCGAAACGTTTGCGTTTCAGGGGGTTATCCGTCCCAAATCGCAAACAAATCCCAGTTAGCGGCGTGCATCATCGCAGTAGGGGAACACGCAGGTCCGGATGATCTTTCTCCAAGCGGCTCGCATTCCCGCGCATCAGGCGTACGAGGTTCGCCAACGATGACGCAGAATGTGAAGCGCGGGACCTACCCACCGGGGAGCTGAGATGAAGGCACTGTCCGCGGACGATCCGCGCGTGATCGGCGAGTACCGGTTGCGCGCGCGGCTCGGCGCGGGCGGCATGGGCCGGGTCTACCTCGGGCTCTCGCCCGGCGGACGGGCCGTGGCCATCAAGGTCGTCCATCCCGATCTGGCCAACGACGGCGAGTTCCTGCGCCGGTTCGGCCAGGAGGTGGCGGCGGCCCGGGCCGTGAGCGGTATCTACACCGCGCCCGTGGTGGCGAGCGGGCTGAACGAGGAGCCGCCCTGGCTGGCCACGGCGTTCGTGCCCGGTCCCGCGCTGGACCAGGTGATCGGAGAGCACGGCCCGCTGCCGGAGCAGGCGCTGTGGCCGCTGCTGGCCGGGCTGGTCGAGGCGCTGCAGGCTATCCACGCTTGCGGGGTGGTGCACCGCGACCTCAAGCCCGCCAACGTGCTGCTGGCCACCGATGGGCCGCGGGTCATCGACTTCGGGATCTCCCGGGCCGCCGACGGCACCGCGCTGACCGCGGCCGGGGTGGTGTTCGGCACGCCCGGATACATGTCTCCGGAACAAGCTGAGGGTTACGGCGCCGGGCCGGCCAGCGACGTGTTCGCACTCGGCTGCGTGATTGCTTACGCGGCCGCGGGGATCGGGCCGTTCGGTTCGGGGACGGCTGCGGCGGTCTTGTACCGGGTCGTGCACAACGAGCCCGTTCTGGACGGGGTACCGCCCCGCATACGGGAGATCGTGGCCGCCTGCCTGACCAAGGACCCGGCCGCCCGGCCCACGCTGCGCGCGCTGTCCGGGACCATCGCCAGCGGGTCGGATACGACCGGGCCGTCCGCGGTGTCGTTCTGGCCAGGCCCGGTGGCCAGCCTGATCGGCGCCTACCAGGCCCGGCTGGAGCGGGAGACTAGGGCGGTGGGCCGGCCGACCGGTGGCGACGGCTTCTCCTGGCCCGCCACGGGGCGGCCC
>JBAPYC010000958.1:0-4897 GCA_049284535.1 Streptosporangiaceae bacterium | reverse complement strand
GGACGATCCCGCGGCGCTGTGTAGCCGGGCTCGGCCTGCCCGCGCTCGCCGTCCTGGTCTTCCTGGCCGTCCTGGTGACCGGGGTGGCCTGCTGGGTGATCGGGAGCACCGACCGGACGGAGCGGGTCAGCCGGATGCTACTGGCCTGGCGGGGCGATGCCCGCTGCCTGGCCTCAGTCGCGGCCGCCACACCGGGACCGCCCGCACGACGCCGCTGGCCCAGGCCGCGGCGCCGGTAACCGGTCCAGCGGCTGCTCCATATTGGTGAATATGGAGTACTCACTCAAGGCGGTCACGGGCGCCGCAGCCAGGGCCACCGTGCTGGCGGCCCTCCCCCGTCGAGCAGCGACCACGCCGCGCGGATCTCCTCGGCGCCGAGCCGCGGGTCCACGTTGTTCAGCAGCACCTTGTACGGGACGCCGCGCTCGGCGACGTACCGGGCTGTCCTGATCGTCGGCCGGGCAGCCAGCGGGTCATGCACGAACGGGATCACGGCGAAGTCGCAGGCGGCCAGGACCGAGTCCAGGATCTGATCGCCCTCGAGCGAGCCGGGGCAGTCGATGAACACCATGTCGTACTGCCGGAGCTCGCGCAGCCGGGCCAGCGTGGATGGCTTCATCTCATGAGAGAAATCGAACCCGGGGGTCGCCCATCCGCCCGGCCATCTCGGCCGAGCTGGATTGCGGGTCGATGTCGACCACCAGGGCGCGGCCGTTGGCGTCGGCGGTCACCGCGGCCAGCGCCAGGGCGAGCGTTGTCTTGCCCACTCCGCCCTTCTGGTTGGGAAGCGCCACGATCCACGGGGAAGACAGCCGCGCCTCGGTAACCGGCGGCACGGGTGCGATATCTGCCACTGTCATGCCCTGTTGCCCCTTTCTTCGCTGGCCAGGCGGCCAGGGACGGGGCCGATCCTACGCCCGGCTCTGGCAGTTCCGGGCTACGACACCGGCACTCTCGCACTCTGTTAGTAACAAAGTCCGTCAGTAAGGAACCGCCGGAGTAACAGAGTCAGTCAGTGAATGTGAATCGTGCGGGATGGCCGCGGGATCTCGCCGGAGCTGCCGCTTCTGTATCGGGGTCCGCCAAGGCTCCCCTAGGGAAGCCAGGCATCACAACAGGATCAGGCCCCATCGGGCCCGTCCAGCCTGGCGCCGAGCGTGGACCCGCCGCCGGGGCGTCCCGGCTGATAGCACGGCGTGCCCCTATACCGCGGCCAGAAACTGCCGCTGGCGGCAATGACCGCTGCGGTGACCTCAAGGCCTGTAACTAACAGACTTCCGTAGCAACAGAGATTGAGACATCGGAACTACCGGCAGACGGCGCAGCCTGCACGAACCCGCTCATGGGCCTCATGCCGCCCGAGCGCGCCGCCGTGCGGAGCTTCCCGGGGGGCCCCGGGGCCCCCACGACCCCGGAGCCCCCCGGGGAACTCCGTCAGGCGCCATCCGGATAGGGGTGGACGGACCCAGGTGATAGTGGCTGGGGCCTGGATAGCCGCGGAAGGGGACTCCCAGGCCGCGAGCAGCTCGGCGTGCTCCAGCTCGGTATCCGGGCATTGTCACGGCAGGTTCGGTGGATGTCACGGCAGGTCCAGCGGGTGCGGGGAGTCTCCTTCGGGGCGGGCTGCTGGCCCCGGGGCCGGGGGAGTGCCCGGCAGGCGGGTTACCAGCCACGGAACTGGCCTTGGGCGGCCCAGAAAGCGGCGAGTCCCGCCACGGCGGCCAGGCCGGCCACCGCG
Source organism: Streptosporangiaceae bacterium (assembly GCA_049284535.1). Classification (GTDB taxonomy): domain Bacteria; phylum Actinomycetota; class Actinomycetes; order Streptosporangiales; family Streptosporangiaceae; genus Palsa-504. The sequence goes on along the minus strand of JBAPYC010000958.1, from coordinate 3,159 downwards.
GCTAGGAGGCGGCGGGCGGGACGGCCAGCGGACCAGCGCAGGCCCGCGGTGGTCAGCCGCCGGGCCAGCCCGAGCAGCAGGTACAGCGATCCGGCGAAGGACAGGGCCATCAGGGTGATGCCGACCGCGTCGACGGCGGCCATCGCGTAGTGGTGGCCGGCGGCTGCGGCGGACAGCAGGCGGGCCTGCAGGACCACCGAGTGCCACAGCGCCCGGTTGACCTGGGGCAGGTGCAGCAGGAGGTACCCCATGGCCGCCGCGAGCAGCGGGATGACACACACCACCCAGCCGGTCACCATGATCCGGGCGCGGCGCCGCAGGCCGGCCACGCGGGGGTCCTGGCGGTCCCGGGACACGGCGCTCCGCAGGACGGGGCCGATGCGGGCGAACAGATCCGGCACGCCGATCAGGTCACTGAGGATGAAGTACCCGTCGAACCGGACGAACGGGAGCAGCTGCTCCAGCATCTCCAGGTGCGTGATCGCGATGACCAGGAGCAGGATCTCGGCCGAGGTGGCCTCGTAGATGGCCGCCAGGATCAGCATGAACACCGTGTTGAAGTACACGCCGCCGAGGTCGGTGCGCAGCCGACCGGCCCGGCTGAGCCGGTAAGTATCTGTGACATTCGTGAAAAAGGATGGCCAGACCAGGTAGATGCCGACGCCGATCACGCCGGGCCGCGCGCCGCCATAACGGCAGCCGGCTGCGTGCCCGCACTCGTGGAACACGGCCGAGGCGATGGACAGGCCGAGCACGATCAGCAGGTCGGCCGGGTCGTGCAGGATCTGCTGCAGCCCCCCGCCCAGCCCGTGCACGGCGAACAGCCAGTAGTCCACGGCCGCGACGCTGGCGAGCACGGCTGCGATGACCGGCCACCGGAACAGCGGCCGCAGCAGCATCCCGGCGGCGTTCGCGGCCCGTTCGGGCAGCAGCGTGCCCCGTGCTTTGAGCGCGAGCAGCGGGTTGGCCGTCGGCGGGGCGGCCGGGGCGTCCTGGCCGGTCACGATGCCGAGGGGCAGCAGCTTGGCGGTGATGAGATAGCGGACCTGGTCGGCGGTCAGCAGCCGGCCCAGGTCGGCGCTGACCAGGTCCGCGATAGCGGCCGGGCCGCGGGAGCCGTCGATCCGGCAGACCACCCGGTACAGCAGCGGCGACACCTGGATGACCTGGCCGTCGGCCCGCCGCACCAGCGACGGCGGCTGGCTGTAACCGGAATCCTTGTACTCGCCGAGCAGCTCCACCCCCTCCGCCAGCCGGGGCACCTCAGCCGGGCCGGACGCATCCGCCAGAGGCAGGGCGGATGCGTCCGGCCCGGTGGTCACGGCCTCTGCGGCCACGGTCATGGGTCTGCTCCTCCTCGCATGCTCACCGGAAACGTCAGGAACAGCGGGCGCCGCGTCTGGCCTGGCCAGGCCCGGGCCGCATAGCGGGAGGGCCGCCCGTACGGGGGCCCGGGCGGCCCTCCCTGCCGCGTATCCCCCTCGGGTAAGTACGCGGCAGGTCAGCGGTGCGAACGGGCACGTGCTACCCGATGCTGTCGCCGATGGCGGTAATGCTGGCTGGCTGGCTGCCGCTACCAGCAGTGGGATTCCTCGTGGCACGGCTTGTAGCAGTCGTGGTACGAGTAGCAGTGCGGGTGGCAGCAGTAGCTGTAGCACGGGTTGTAACACGGGACACAGAGGGTTTCGCGGCTCGGCAGCAGCTCGGCCTGCTCGAGCTCGAGATCTTGCATCGTCACGGCAGTGACAGTGGACATGGTGCCTCCTTCGGCGATGATCTGGCTTCCGGACCCAGGCCAACCTTCCGGACCCAGGCCAGGCCGGGGGGTCTGCCCGCTCCCGGTCCCGTGGGGCCTCCAGGACCCCGTGGCATCTCTCTGCGGTGGGGGCAGCAGACCTGATGTACGCTCTTTACCGGACGTCCTGTTTGGTCATCACCGTACAGTAAGCGTTAGAACCCAGTCAATGAGGGGAATCGCGGCCGCGCTCATCACAGGCAGCCGAGCTCATCAGGGAAAGGGGCGGCTAGGTTGGTGGTCATGACGGTGCATGCGACGGGGGACAGGCAGGACCCCACCGCCAAGCGGCCGCCCACCGCCGCCCCGCCGGAGCATGACATGAACCCGCTCCAGCGGCTCATCCAGCAGCGACTGCGCGAGCAGGGCTGGTCCTACCGCGAGGTCGCCCGCCGCGGCGGATTGCCCCACTCCACCCTCTACACCCTCGCCACGACGCGGAACCTGGCCCGGCCGCCGCGCCCGGCCACCATCGACGCGCTGGCCAGAGGCCTCGACGTGCCCGTCTCCGCAGTCCGCGCCGCCGCCGCCGAGTCCACCGGGCTGCACTACTACGACGAGGACCCGGGCGGCCAGGAAAACCCGGGTGACCCGGAGCGGGAGCTCCTGATCGCCAGCATCGACGAGCTGACACCCGAGGACCGGCGCCACGTGGCCGCGCTGGTCGAATCGCTGCGGAAGAAGGCACCCCAGGAGCCGGACCGGTCCTTAGCATCACCCCTGGGCCGCGGAGATCCCCGCCGTCCCGGGACGCCACGCTCCTCCCGGGGGCCCCGGGGGCGGGCCGGGCGTCCGCCCGGCCCCGCCCCAGCGGGCACCTCTATCCCATCGGCAGGCCGGCGGGCACCCCGAGCTGGTCGGCCAGCTCCTCATACTGTTCCTCCGGCAGCACCAGGCGGGCCGCCCGCAAGATCACCCTGGGATCCTCACCCGGAGGCCGCAGCACGTAGACCGTGTCATCATGCTTGCCCTGCGTCACGATGACCCGGTCATAGTCGGCCACGACGATCGGCCAGCTGGCGGGCATCCCCAGCTGCCCGGCCAGCTCCCGGTAGGAGCCCTCCGGCAGCACCAGGCGAGCCGCCCGCAAGATCACCCCCGGATCCGCACCCGGAGGCCGCAGCACGTAGACCGTGCCGTCACCCTGGCACTGCGTCACGACCACCCGGTCATAATCGGCCACGACGATGCGGGCCCTCTGCCCGGCAGGCTGCCCGGAACCCGGTTCCTGGCCGTCTCGCTGCGGGGGAACGAGCACTGGCTCCCGGCCGGGCTCAGACGGCGATGCCGCCCGCGGTGATCAGGTAGATCTGGTCGAAGATCTTGAGCGACGCGATGACCTGCAGCACCACGACCAGCGTGGT
>JBAPYC010000957.1:0-1867 GCA_049284535.1 Streptosporangiaceae bacterium | reverse complement strand
GCCCTGGCCCAGGGCGTGCGCGCGTACGTGCCGCTGGTCCAGGTGCCGCCGCGGGCCGTCTGGGGGCAGGCCGGCCAGCCGCGGCACACCTCGGCTGAGCGCTGGCTGGGTCAGCCCGCCGAGCCATATCCGGTCCGCCCGGCGACCCGCGCCGAGCTGGCCGGGCTGGTGACCCGCTACCTGGGCGCGTTCGGCCCGGCCACGGTCCGCGACATCCAGGCCTGGTCCGGGCTGACCGGGCTGAAGGCCGTGGTGGAGGAGCTGCGGCCCGCCCTGGTCACGTTCGCCGACGAGCAGGGAGCCGAGCTCTTTGACCTGCCGGGTGCCCCCCGGCCCGGGGCGGGCGTGCCCGCGCCGGCCCGGCTGGTCGCCGAGTTCGACAACCTGGTGCTCTCGCACACGGACCGGTCCCGCGTCATCAGCGCCGGGAACACCAAGCGCCTGTACACGGTCAACGGCGTCATTCCCGGCGCGGTGCTCATCGACGGGTTCGTGGCCGGGATGTGGCGGCTGGCACCCGGCCGCACCGTGACCACGCTGGGTATCGAGCTGTTCGGGTCGCCCGGCGGGTGGCCGGCGGGCCAACGGCCAGCCGATGAACGGCCAGCCGACGAACAGGCAGCCGATGAGCGGGCAGCCGGTGAACAGGAGGGGCTGATCGGCGAGGCCGAGCGCGTGCTGGCGTTCTGCGCGCCCGGGACGGCGCACGACATCCGGTTCGGCCCGCTGGCCGAGCTGACGGTCAGGCGCCCGTGAACCTCTTGCTGACCTGCTCGGCGATCAGCTGGTAGGCCGCGACCTGCTCGGGCACCGCGCGGGTGACCATGACCGGCTGGCCCTCGTCGGCGTCCTGCGCCGCCTGGTGGCTGAACGGGATGCTGGCCAGCCGCGGGATCAGGCTCCAGATGCTTTCGGACTCCGGCGCGGACGGGAACAGCGGCGTGGTCTGGCCGCAGCCCGGGCAGACCTGCCCGCTCATGTTCTCGACCCCGGCCACATCCGGCCCGGCCGTGCCCCGGCGCCCGCCCCGCCCCGTCAGGTGCGCGATCAGCCGGCGCGCGTCCTGATGGGCGATGACCTGCGGCGTGACTACCACCAGCACGCACATCGGCCGGCCGGACAGCGCGAATACGTACTGCTGGATGTCGGCGGTCCCCGGCGGCAGGTCCATCACGAGGTATTCCAGGCCGTCCCAGTCGGTGTCCGACAGCAGCCGCCGGACGAGCAGCTGGGCGATGCCGCCGCCGACGGCCAGGGCCTGGTTCTCGCCGAGCAGAAAGGCAGCCGATGCCAGCTGCACCCCGTGCTGGCTGACGGTCTGCAGCCGGGAATCGGGGGCGCCGGGCCGGGCGAACAGCGTGACGAACGAGGCCTCGGCGCGCCGCCGCAGGCCCATCATGCGTGGCACGTCCGGACCGTACAGGTCAGCGTCGATCAGGCCGGTCCGGTGCCCCTGCGCCGTCAGGGCCAGCGCCAGGTTCACCGCGACCGAGGTTTTGCCGACCCCGCCTTTCCCGCTGGCCACCGCGATAACCGGCACATGTTCTGAACTATCCGGCATGCGCCCTCCGTAGATTCCGGCGGCTTACGCCGGTGACAGGCCCGAGGTCTGGCAGCGTTGCTGGCCGCGGCTTCTGTTTGCCTGAGCCGCCCTATATCGTCTTATACATTGTGCTGCCATCACGCACGCGCAGTGCCGCCCTGTTCGCGCGGGCCACGGCCACGGGGGCCCTGGCCGTGCTGGCCTTCGCCACGCTGCTCCTGGTCACGCTGGCGGGCCCGGCTGGGGCCGACACTCCGGCCCCGGGGAGCGGCTCCTTCACCCTGTCGGTGTCCCCACCGCCCGGCGTGGCCGCCGCCTCTGCCC
>JBAPYC010000956.1:0-9567 GCA_049284535.1 Streptosporangiaceae bacterium | reverse complement strand
TGGCCGCCCTGGCCGCCACCGGCATTGCCTGGCGCGCCGCGCATCCGGCCTCGGCTCGGGCCGTCAGCTGGCGCCATTAAGGCCGAACGGGCTGCGTTAACGCCCGGCTACGTGTGCTGAAGCGTGTACCGCACGGTCTGCAGCCGGATCTGGCCGTCCCGGAAGATGAAGGTGTCGATGCCGTCCTCCGCCTTGGTGGCCGCGGCCGTCGCGGCCCACTCGATGAACAGCGCGTCGCCCTCGAAGATCTGTGTCGGCACCTTCCAGTCCGCGTTCGGCAGGTCCGCGAGCAGCTGGGTGAAGCCTTCCCGGACGCCGGCCTTGCCCCGCTTGACGCCCGCGGGCGTGATGAACACGGCGTCGTCGGCGTAGTCCTCGACGATCCCCTCCAGGTCACCCGCGATCAGGGCCTGGGCGTGGTGGGCGAATACTTCCTCCGGCGTACGCGTCATTGCATCTCCTTGGCCGCATGATCCGCTTCACCCCTACCGTAAGGGGTGGTGGTCACGCTATGGCCGCCAGGCTAGGCGCCCCATCCGGGCGGCGGCTCCCGGCGGCCCGGCTGGACCTGCCAGTACTCCCATAGATCCAGGCAGCGGCCGTCTGGCCCGAACCGCAGCAGCAGGCAGCCCGGCAGCGTGACCTCCCCGTCGTCCGGGTCGGTCATCGTGGTCCACCACTCCACGGCCACGCGCTCGGCCGTGATTACGGGCTGGCCCATGAGGACGCGGACGTCCCGCTGGGTGCCGGCCGCGCGGTTCCAGTAGCGCCGGATGGCCCCGTGCCCCACGTGCGGCTCGCGGAACACGCTGGACCGGTAGGACCCGTCCGGGGTGAACAGGTCGACGATCTCGTCGGCGTCTGCCGTCTCCCAGGCCCGCCGGTAGCGCTCTACCCATTGTTCGATGCTCATCGCGGCCTACCCTAGTGGTATGGGTTTCGAGCACATTCTCCTCGAGCGCTCCGGCGACTTCGCCACCGTGACCATGAACCGGCCGCAGCGCCGCAACGCGCTGTCCCAGGCCCACATGCGCGAGCTGATCGCCGCGTTCAGCGACCTCGGGAACAGTGACGCGCTGGGCATCGTGCTGGCCGGCAACGGCCCGGTGTTCAGCGCCGGGCACGACTTCGCCGAGGTCGCCGAGGCCGACCTGACGCAGGTGAGGTCCCTGCTGGGCACCTGCACCGAGCTGATGGACCTGATCCAGCAGGTGCCCCAGCCCGTGGTGGCCCGGGTGCACGGGCTGGCCACCGCGGCCGGCTGCCAGCTGGTGGCCAGCGCCGACCTGGCCGTGGCCAGCGAGGACGCTGGTTTCGCCGCGCCGGGTGGCAAGGGCGGCTGGTTCTGCCACACGCCGATGGTGGCCATCGCCCGCAACGTCGGCCGTAAGCGGGCCGCGGAAATGGCCATGTCCGGCGACGTCATCGACGCGCGCACCGCGCTGGACTGGGGCCTGGTCAACCGGGTGGTGCCCGCGGCGCAGCTGGACTCCGCCGTGCAGGACCTGCTGGACCGGGTCACCCGCGGCTCGGCCGACAGCAAGGGCATCGGCAAGCAGGCGCTGTACGCGCAGATCGACCTGGACCAGCCCAAGGCCTACGCCTACGCCGTCGAGGTCATGGCCGCCACCAGCCAGCTCCCCGACGCCAAGGAAGGCATGCGGGCGTTCCTGGAGAAGCGCAAGCCGCACTGGCGCCGTGGCCGCGGCTAGCGCCGTTCCGGCGGCCCGCCCCGGTCGCCGGGTTTCCGGCCCCGGTCACCAGGTTTTCCGGCCCCGCCGGCCCGACCTACCGGACATCCCGGACGGCCTGCGGTCAATCCCGTCAGGGCCCCTGTCGGCGCTGGTAGCGTCGGCCGGGGGGTCCTCGGGGGATCTCACTCGCACCATTCGCAGGAGTAGCCCATGGCCTCACAGCTGAACCCATACCTCAACTTCAACGGCACCGCCCGCCAGGCCCTGGAGTTCTACCGCACCGTGTTCGGCGGCACCCTGACCATCAGCACGTTCGGCGAGATGGGTGCCAGCGGGCCCGACGCCGACCGTGTCATGCATGGGATGCTCGAGACCGGCCTGGGCTACACGATCATGGGCGCCGACGTCACCAGCCAGATGGAGTACCACGCCCCGGCCGGCTTCTCGGTGAGCATCAGCGGCGACGACAGCAGCGCCATGCGCGGCTACTGGGAGCAGCTGACCTCAGCCGGGACCACCATCATGCCGCTGCAGAAGCAGGTCTGGGGCGATGAGTTCGGCATGTGCACCGACCAGTTCGGCGTGCCCTGGATGGTCAACATCTCCGCGCCCCAGATGTAACAAGCCCAGCGGTCACACAAGCCCAGCGGTCACACGGGCGGGCCGGTGAACCGGTAGGCGCCCGAGCCCACCTCGAACACCGCCTCCCGGACGCCGGCGGCTCCGGGGAAGCCAGCCGTGCTGTCGGGGGAGCGGCCGTCGGCGTCCCGCACCCGCGCCGGGTCCGCGCTGGGCACCCGCACGCTGGCCGTGCTGTTCGGCGGCAGCTCCAGGTCGAGGCCGAACTCCCCGCCGGATCGCTCCCAGCGCACCCGGATCGGGCCGCGCGCGCTGTGGTAGGCGCCTTCGGCCCAGTCCAGCTGGCCGCCGGGATGCGGCCGCACCGTCAGCCGGCCGAAGCCGGCCACTCCGGCGGCAGGCTCGATGCCGAGCACGAAGCGGTAGAGCCATTCCCCGACCGAACCCAGCGAGTAATGGTTGAAGGAGTTCATCGCGGGCGAGGTAAAGCCATGCTCGGGCGTCCAGCCGTCCCAGCGCTCCCAGATGGTGGTCGCGCCCTGATCCATCATGTAACGCCAGGACGGCCGGGACCGCTGCCCGAGCAGCCGGTAGGCCAGGTCGTCGCGGCCATGGCTGCTCAGCACCGGCAGCAGGTAGCCGACCCCGACGAACCCGGTGGTCAGGTGGCCGTCCGCGCGTTCGATGGCCGCGGCCAGCTGGTCGGCTGCGGCGGTTCGCAGCCCAGCCGGGATCAGGCCCATGTGCAGCCCGAGCACGTAAGCGGTCTGCGTCCCGGAGGTCATCCGGCCATCCGCCGACACGAACGTGTCCGCGAACGCCGCGCCGATCTTGTCCCGCAGCGCCCGGTAACGGGCGGCATCCGCCGCCTGGCCGATGGCCGCGGCCATCTCCGCCATCAGCGCGGCGTCGTGCGCCCAGTAGGCGGTGGCCAGCAGCTCGCGCGGCGTGTCGTCGGCGCCCGGGGCAAGCCAGTCGTTGTAGCCGGCTCCCAGGTCGTGGCGGCGCAGGTAGTCGGGATTGGCTCGCTCCAGGCTGTCCATGTACGCGGTCATCGCGGCGAAGTGCCGGGCCACGATGCTCCGGTCGCCGTACATCAGGTACACCGTCCACGGGACGATCACCCCGGCGTCGGCCCAGGCCGGCGCCCCGGTCCGGGCGAAGCCGCGCAGCCGGGGCGCGATGTCGGTGAAGGCGCCGCTGTCGAGCTGGGCGTCGGCCACGTCATCGAGCCATTTGGCGAAGAACGCCGCCACGTCCCGGTTGTAGCAGGCGGTCCGGGCGAAGATCTGGGCGTCGCCGAGCCAGCCCAGCCGCTCGTCGCGCTGCGGGCAGTCGGTCGGCACGCTGATGAAGTTGCCGCGCTGGCCCCAGTCGATGGTGCGGAACAGCTGGTTCAGCCATTCCTGCGAGCACCGGAACGAGCCCGCGGCTTCGATGTCGGAGTGCACCACGCGGGCGGTCAGGTCACCCGGACCCAGCTCTCCGGGATAGCCGGAGATCTCGGCGTACCGGAAGCCGTGCAGCGTGAACCTGGGCTCGAATACCGCCGCGCCGCCGGGCGTGACGAACTCGTCGGCCTGCCGGGCGGTGCGCAGGTTCTCGGTGTAGAGGCGGCCCTGCGCCGTGAGCGCCTCGCCGTGCCGGACACGCACCTGCGCGCCGGCCGGGCCGCGGACCCTGACCGTCAGCCAGCCGGGCAGGTTCTGCCCGAAGTCGGCGAGGTACCGCCCGTCCGGGTCGCGGCTGACCTGCACCGGCGCGATCTCCTGGGTGACCCGGACCGGCGGTCCCGGGTCGGCCACGATCCGGCGGCTCGCCTGGTCCTGGCACCGGACCGGCCGCCAGTCCCGGTCGTCGAACCCGGCGGCGTCCCAGCCACTGGGCTCGAGTGTCAGGTCGTGCCGCTCGCCCATGAGCAGGTCGGCGTGGCCGATGGCGCCGGACCGGCCCCGCCACTCCTCGTCCGTGGCCACCGTCTGGACGGTCCCGCCGGTGAACGCGATCACGAGCTGGGCGAGCAGCTCCGGGGAGCTGCCGTAGTGCGCGCCCGCCCGCTTGGCGTCAAAGCCCACGAAGCCGCTGTACCAGCCGTCGGCCAGCAGCGCCCCGAGGACGTTCTCGCCGTCGCGCAGCTGCGCGGTCACGTCATAGGCCTGGTACTGGACCCGCCGGTCGTAGTCGGTCCAGCCCGGCGTGAGGAACGCGTCACCCACCCGTGCGCCGTTCAGCCGCGCCTCGTACAGGCCCAGGGCGGTCACGTACAGCCGCGCCGCCCGCACCGAGGCGGCCGGCTGGTCCAGCTGGAAGGCCCGGCGCAGGTAGGGGACCGGTGCCATGGACTTGCCCACCGGGTCCGGCTGGCCTTCCGGCGGGCTGACATTCTCCCGGACCGGGCCCAGCCCGATCCATGACCCGCGCCAGCCCTGCTGCGGATCCAGCTCGACCTCGAACCAGGCCGCCTCACTCCACGGCGAGCGGGCGTCGTTCTCGTCCCACACCCGGACCTGCCAGGCGTACCGGCCGCCAGGCACCAGCGGGCGCCCGGCGTAGCCGACGTCGGCAGAGTCCGCTGACTCCACCCGGCCGCTGTCCCACGCCACGGCGTCCTCATCCGGCCCCGCCTGCGCACCGGCCCCCGGCTCAGCCTCCGCCCCCGCATCCCGCCCCGCCAGCACCCGGACCTGATAGGCCTGCTGCCGCCGGTCCCGGCCCTCGCCCTGCAGTTCCCAGCTCAGCCGCACCCGGCCCGGCGCGACGGCGAGCGGATCGGCCAGGTACGCGCAGCGCAGCCGGGCCGGGCGCAGTGGGGTGGTCACTGACCCAGGCTCCCTTCTCTCATCCTTGCGGCGCTCACGACGTCTGCGCCACCGGCGCGGTCCGCGGCGAGGCGGCCCTGCCGTGCCGCTCCCGCTGGATCTGCTCCAGCGTCTTGCCCTCGTTCCGGGGCGCGAACACGAAGCCGATCAGGCCGCTGAACGCCACGAAGCCGGTCAGGATCCAGGCCAGCGTGGAGAAACCCGTCTTGGTCAGCGTGGGCACGTACAGGCTCCAGAAGCCCAGGCCAATGCGCACCACGGCGAACATCAGCCCCTGGGCGGTGCTGCGGAGCAGGGTGGGGAACAGCTCACCGCTCCACAGCTGGAAGAACGACTGCTGCCCGAACCCGCCGCCGATCCCGCACAGCAGCACGTAACCCAGCGCGATCGGCTCGGTCAGCCGGAACAGGGCGATCAGCAGCATCCCGATGATCTGCAGCAGCGCACCGGCGCCGAACAGCATCTTCTGGTCCACCCGGTCCACCAGCCGCATGAACACGAAGAAGATGGAGGCGATCCCGGCCGCGAAGCTCACGCACTGGATGGCCACGCTCATGGCCTGGCTCTCCGAGCCGACCGTGCGCAGGATGAAGGGCAGGAAGAAGCCGTTCGTGCCGGCCCACAGGTTCCAGATCCCGTACATGCCGATGAGGAACACCATGGCCCCGACGTTGGTGCGGTTAAACAGCTCCCGCCAGTGCCCGAACGAGGTGACTTCCACGTCCTCGGCTGGGACCTCACGCCCCGTCGCGGCGGCCCGCTCGGCCAGGGCCCGTTCGGCCCGCTGCCGGACGGTCTGCTCGGCCGCGGTCCAGACCTTCGACTCCTTCATGCTCCGCCGGGCGAACCACAGGCCGATGGCCACCACGAACAGCGACGCGAACACGATCCGGGTGCCGAGCACGCCCAGCGGGGACAGGGCCAGGCTGAGCAGCAGCACAACCACCGGGCCGCAGTACCACAGCACCTGGGCCACGCCGCTGTGCTTGCCGCGGGCCCCGTCGGGCGCCAGCTCGGCGATCAGCGTCCAGGACGCGGGCACGTCGGCCCCGACGGCCAGGCCCGCCATGATGTAACCCGCGATCAGCATCCCCGCCGATGAGGCAAAGATGATGAACAGCAGGCCGAACGCGTAGAACAGCATGTCCCACTGGTAGATCTTCTTGCGGCCCAGCTTGTCGCAGAGCCGGCCGCCGATCAGCGCGCCGACCCCGGCCGAGATGGCGTTGGAGCTGATCGCCCCGATCAGCCCGACCGTTGAGGACGACAGGTGGAACATGGTCGTCCACAGCGTCAGCCCGGCCGCGCCGGCCACGATGGACCCGGCGTCGATGTAGTTTGCCAGGCCCGCCAGGATCGTGTTCTTCCACTGGGTCCGGCTGTCCAGCTCGGTTTGCGGCGTTGCTTGCGCGGTCTGGTCCATGGAGAGCTTCCTCCGGTGCAGACGTTACCTAAGACCACAATCCGCTCCCCGAGTTTTCTCCGATGAAACCTTTTCCTTGACGCCAGCCAGCCGTCCCAGCTGCCACATCCGCCGTCGGCCGCCGCACCCGCGGGGTGCATTATGGGCGGGTGCCACTATTCAGCTTCGAAGGCAAAGAGCCCGACGTCAGCCCGCAGGCCTGGATCGCGCCGACCGCGACGCTGGTCGGCGACGTGCGGGTGGAGGCCGAGGCGTCCGTCTGGTACGGCGCGGTGCTGCGCGCCGACTTCGGCCCGATCGTCATCCGCCGCGGGGCGAACATCCAGGACGGCTCGGTGCTGCACGGCGGGGATGACCCGGTGACGGAGATCGGCGAAGGGGCGACGGTCGGCCACCTGTGCGTCGTGCACGGCTGCGTCGTCGGCACCGAGGCCCTGATCGGCAACGGCGCCACGGTCCTGGACAAGGCCGCGGTGGGGGCCCATGCCCTGGTCGCGGCCGGTGCGACGGTGCCGCCCGGCCTGGTCATACCGGACGGCATGCTGGCCGTCGGCGTGCCGGCCAAGGTAGCCGGTGAGGTCACCGGCCGGGCCAAGGAGTGGGTGGACACCAACCCCGAGATCTACCGCGAGCTGGCCCGCCGCCACGCGGCCGGTGCCCGCCCCGTCTGACCAGGTTCGGAGCAGGCTCGATAGGGTTTGGCATATGGAATATCGTCAACTAGGCAAGTCGGGATTGCGGATTTCCGTGCTCACCATGGGCACGATGACGTTCGGTGGCCGCGGGAACTTCGCCAAGGTCGGCAGCACCGACGTGGCCGAGGCCCGGCGGCAGGTGGACATGTGCCTGGACGCCGGGGTCAACATCATCGACACCGCGGATGTCTACTCGGGCGGTCTGTCCGAGGAGATCGTGGGCGAGGTCCTCCAGGGCCGCCGCGACGACGTGCTCCTGGCCAGCAAGGTCCGGATGCCCATGGGCAGCGGGCCGAACGACGCCGGGCTGTCGCGCCAGCACGTGATCACGGGCTGCGAGGCCAGCCTGCGCCGCCTCGGCACCGACCACATCGACCTGTACCAGGTGCACGAGTGGGACGGCCAGACGCCGCTCGAGGAGACCCTGAGCGCCCTGGATCTTCTCGTCCAGCAGGGCAAGATCCGCTATGTCGGCGCCTCTAACTACGCGGCCTGGCAGCTGATGAAGGCGCTGGGCACGGCCGAGCGCCTGGGCCTGCCCCGGTTCGTCAGCCAGCAGATCTACTACTCCCTGCAGGCCCGCGACGCCGAGTACGAGCTCATCCCGCTGACCATCGACCAGGGCCTGGGTGTGCTGGTCTGGAGCCCGCTGGCGGGCGGCCTGCTGTCCGGCAAGTACCGCCGCGACCACGAGCCCCCGGCCGGAGCCCGGCAGCTCACGGACTGGAACGAGCCGCCCGTCTACGACCAGGACAAGCTGTACGACACCGTCGAGGTGCTCATCCGCATCGCCTCTGATCACGCCGTCTCCGCCGCCCAGGTGGCGCTGGCCTGGGTCCTGGGCCGGCCCGGCATCACCTCACTGGTGATCGGCGCGCGCACCTCCGAGCAGCTGGCCGACAACCTGGCCGCCGCCGACCTCACGCTGAGCGACAGCGAGCGGGCCGAGCTGGACAAGGCCAGCGCCATGCCGCTGCTGTACCCCTACTGGCACCAGGTCAGGACCGCGACCGATCGGCTGTCGCCCGCCGACCTGACCTTGCTCGCCCCCCACCTGCAGTAACGTCGTCGCGACGCGCGGGCGGCCCGCCGGCCGCCCGCCGTCGCGGAGGCCGATCCGCCTCCCGCCGTCCCGCACCCGCCCGGGAAGCCGCTCGTTTGTTCAATGAATGTGGCGTTCTACGGAATCTAGTACGTAGAACGCCACATTCATCGAATTCGCTGCGAGGCACCAGGGATGGTTGGGGCGGATGTGATGCGAGGGTCTCCGCGCCTGCCGAGCCCGCCACCCCCGCACCCAGCGCCTTCGCCTCCACGGGAACCGCCCCCAGCACCGCCGCCTCCAGCACCGCCGCCTCCAGCACCACTGGCGCTTCGGTGGCATCCGCGCCTGCCCGGCGGCCGGTGATCAGCGGCAGGCTGCTCAGCCCGATGCCGGCCACGATGGCCAGGCCCCCGGCGATCTGCCCGGGGCCGACCGGGTCGCCGAACGCGACCGCGCCCGCGATGGCGCCGACCAGCGGCTCGAGGTTGAGGAAGGCCCCGGCCACCTCGGCCGACACCCGGCTCTGCCCGTAGGCGAACAGGGTGAACGGCACCAGCGTCCCGGCGACGGCCAGCGCCACCACCGCCAGCACCGGACCCGCGCTGACCGGCGCGGCCGGCGCGTGCTCTGTGACTGCGGCCACGGCCAGCGCGAATACCGTCGCTCCCAGGAACTGCACGGCGGTAACCGCCACCGGGTCGCGGCCGGCCAGCAGCCTGCCCTGCGCCACGGTGACCCCGGCGGACAGGAAGAGTGAGATCAGCACCAGGCCGTCACCGGCCAGGGTGGCGCCGCCACCACCGCCGCCGATGGTGACTAGGCCGACACCGGCTAGCGACACCACAAAGCCGGCCCAGGCTACCGGCGGGGCAACGGCCCGCTGCCAGACCGCGGCGATGACGGCGACCATCACCGGCACCGCCCCGATGAGCAGCGCGGCGTGGGTGACGCTGGTCCGCGTGATGCCGGCGTTCTGCACCACGACCGAACCTCCGTAGCCCAGCGCACCGGCGATCAGCACCTTGGGCGTGAACGCCGCGCGCAGCGCTCCGCGCTGACTGCCCCGGCTGGCCACGGCCAGCAGGACCGCGGCGGCCAGGCCGAAGCGGGCGGCGGCCAGCCAGCCCGGCGAGAGCCAGGCCAGGGCGAGCTTGGAAAGCGGCACGGTGGTGCCCCACAGCAGCCCGGCCGTGATGAGGGCTGTGACGGCGTGACGACGGGTGTTCATGCTTCTATACTCACCGGTAGGATCGCATAATTAGTCGCTTGGACGTCTTAGCTAAACTAAATTTAGGATTATGGCCGCTGAACT
>JBAPYC010000955.1:0-3805 GCA_049284535.1 Streptosporangiaceae bacterium | reverse complement strand
CTGCTGCGCGAGCACGGCGCGGTGATGGTCAAGGCGGTGGCCGGTGGCGGGGGGCGCGGGCTGCGGCCGGTGACGCGGGAAGCCGACCTGGACGACGCGCTGCGCCGGTGCTCCTCGGAGGCGGCGGCGGCCTTCGGCGACGGGACGGTCTACGCCGAGCAGCTGCTCCCGCGGGCCCGGCACATCGAGGTGCAGGTCATCGGCGACGGCACCGGTGCTGTGGCGGTACTCGGCGACCGCGACTGCAGCCTGCAGCGGCGGCGGCAGAAGCTGATCGAGATCGCCCCGGCTACGGTGAGCGACGCGGTTCGCGCTTTGCTGGCGGACGCCGCGCGGGCGCTCATCGGCTCGGTGCTCACCGGGCCAGTGGGGTACGCCGGGCTGGCCACGGTGGAGTTCCTGGTCGCTGGGGAGGACATCGCCTTCCTCGAGGTCAACCCGCGGCTCCAGGTCGAGCACACGGTCACCGAGCAGGTCACCGGCCTGGACCTGGTCGAGCTCGGGCTGCGGGTGGCCGACGGCGCGAGGCTGGATGACCTGGGCCTGGACGCGCTGGCGGCGGGGCCGCGCGGCGTCGCCGTGCAGGCGCGGGTCAACGCCGAGACGCTGCAGCCCGACGGCACGGTGCTGCCCGGCGGTGGCACGCTGAGCCGGTTCACCCCGCCCGCGGGCCGGGGCGTGCGCGTCGAGGTGGCCGCCTACCCGGGATACACCGTCAACCCGCGGTATGACTCCCTGCTGGCCAAGGTGGTCACCGACGGAGCGACGCTGGCCGAGGCGGCCCGCCGGGCGGTGCGGGCGCTGGACGAGTTCGACATCGCCGGGGTGCCGGCCAACCTGTCCCTGCTGCGGGCCCTGCTCGTCTCCGGTGACCTGGGCCGTCACGACGTGAGCTGGGTTGACGCGCACGCGGCCGAGCTGGCGGCGCAGACCGCTGAGACAACGCAGGCGGATAAGGTACCGGAAGCGCCGGCCGGGCCGGAGACGGCCGCTGGTGAGGTAGCGGTGCGTTCGCCGCTGGCCGGCACCGTCGTCTCGGTCGCGGTCGGCGTCGGCGACCCGGTCACGGCCGGCCAGGAGCTGGCCGTCGTCGAGGCGATGAAGATGGAGCACGAGGTGCGGGCGCCGGCCGCGGGCACGGTGGTCCAGGTGCCGGCCTCGGTGGGCGTCACCGTGCCCGGCGGGGCGGTGCTGATGGTGCTGGCGGCGGCCGGGGACGAGGACGCCGGTCCCGCCGCGGCCGGCGAGGTGCCGCTGGATCACATCCGGCCGGATCTGGCCGAGGTGTCCGAGCGGCACCGGATCGGCCTGGACGAGGCCCGGGCCGACGTCACCGCACGGCGGCACGACGGTGGCCGGCGGACGGCCCGGGAGAACATCGCGGACCTCATAGACCCAGGCAGCTTCACCGAGTACGGCGCGCTGACCATCGCCGCGCAGCGGCGCCGCCGCACGCTGGAGGACCTCATCGCCCGCACGCCCGCCGACGGCCTGGTCATGGGCACCGCCACCGTGAACGGGCGGCCGGTCGCGGTCATGTCCTACGACTACAGCGTGCTGGCCGGGACCCAGGGCGTCATGAACCACCGCAAGACCGACCGGCTGCTGGAGCTGGCCGGCCGGGAACGGCTGCCGCTGGTCATGTTCGCCGAGGGCGGCGGCGGCCGGCCCGGCGACACCGACACCACCGCGGTGGCCCAGCTCGACGTGCCCACCTTCCGGCTGGCCGCGGAGCTCTCCGGCCGCGTTCCGATGGTGGCCGTGGTGTCCGGCTACTGCTTCGCCGGCAACGCGGCCCTGGCCGGGGCGTGCGACATCATCATCGCGACGCCCGAGGCCAGCCTGGGCATGGGCGGCCCGGCCATGATCGAGGGCGGCGGCCTGGGCGTAGTCGCGCCGCAGGACGTCGGGCCGATGTCGGTGCAGGTGCCCAACGGGGTGGTGGACGTGCCGGTGCCGGACGAGGCGGCCGCGGTGGCCGCTGCCCGCCAGTACCTGTCCTACTTCGGCCCGCCCGCGGCCGAGCCAACTGAGCATGCCGACCAGCGGCTGCTGCGTCACCTGCTCCCGGAGAACCGGGTCCGCAGCTACGATGTGCGGCCCGTCATTGACACCCTGTGCGACACCGGCAGCGTGCTGGAGCTGCGGGCCGCGTTCGGGGTGGGGATCATCACCGCGCTGGCCCGCATCGGCGGGCACCCGGTTGGGCTGCTGGCCAGCAACTCGCGGCACCTGGGCGGGGCCATCGACGGCGACGCCGCGGACAAGGCCACCGCGTTCCTCGGGCTGTGCCAGGCCCACCGGCTGCCGGTGGTCTCGCTGGTCGACACGCCGGGGTTCATGGTCGGTCCAGAGGCCGAACGGACGGCCGTCGTGCGCCGGTTCGGTGCGATGTTCGTCGCCGGGGCCCGGCTGACCGTGCCGGTCTGCGCGGTCGTGCTCCGCAAGGCCTACGGGCTTGGCGCGATGGCTATGACAGCGGGTGACCTGCACCGCCCGGCCCTGACCGTGGCCTGGCCGACCGGGGAGTTCGGCGGCATGGGCCTGGAGGGCGCGGTGCGGCTGGGCTACCGCAAGGAACTGGAGGCGATCGATGATCCCGGGGCCCGCCAGCAGCGCTACGAGGAGCTGGTGGCGGCCCAGTACACCCGGGGCAAAGCGCTCAGCACGGCCATGGCGTTCGAGATCGACGACGTGATCGACCCGGCCGGCACCCGGGACGTACTCACTGGCGTGCTGGCCCGGGCCAGGACGACGGGCCAGGACGCCAGGCCCTGATGGAGCCGGTGGACCGCGGTGATCAGGACGATCCCGGCGACGGTGACGGCGACGGCGGTGATCTTGGCGACGGCGGGCTCGGTGACGCAGGCGCAGGAGGCGGGGCGGCCGGTGAATGACCAGCATGCCAGGCTGGGGTGCGGACCAGGAGAACTGCCAAGACCCCGCGCTGGACCGACCTGACCGACGAGCAGCGGTGCGTGCTGCTGAACGCGGTGGAAGAGTCCTACCTGTTCACCGTGCTGAACGAGTGCGCACCTGGCGCGGACTGGCCCGACCGGCTCCCGCACGTCCCGCGGCTGGCCGCGATCGTCGCCGGCTTCATCGACGAAGGCCTGGTCGTCCTGACCCGGGATGCCGACCAGGCCGGTCAGCGGCCGGTCGACGTGCCGGCCGATCAGGCGCGTTCCGTGCTGGCGGACCCGGACAGCTGGTGGTCACCGGACGGCGTGCGCCCCATCGCGCTGGCGCCGACCGAAACCGGCCTGGCCGTCTACCGGGGAGCCAGTTAAGATGCCTGGCGCTCGCGGGCCCGGTTAGCCGCGTCCAGGCGCTCGCGCTGGGGCTGTACGACGTACTTCGGGTCCTTGGTGGAGGCGACGCCGGCTTCGAAGGTGCTGAAGCGCTGCAGTGCGCTCCCGGCCAGCAGCGCCACTCCGGCCGCCACGGCCGCGGTGCGGCTGCGCCGGGCCAAGGTGGCGGCGGTGATACCCCCGCCCAGCGTGACGTACTCCGCGACGCGGCGGAGCCGATGGGCCTGCCCGGTGGTGTAGGCCTCGGTGACCACACCAGGCCGGCGGTCGATGAGCCGGGACGCGACCAGCTCCACGGCCGCCCCGGTCGCGGCCAGCCTGCGGGCCGGCCCGGCCTCGGCCACCGGGGCGAACAGCAGGCCGAGGCCGCCGCCGCTGGCGGTCGCCGACCCGGTGAACACGAACGGGAGCTCCCGGCGGACCTCGTTCCAGGCGGGCACGGCCGTCTGGGCCAGCAGCGCCGCCGTGTAAGAGGCCACGCCGGGGGCCAGGGC
>JBAPYC010000954.1:0-7003 GCA_049284535.1 Streptosporangiaceae bacterium | reverse complement strand
ACGGCGATGTACACGGCATCGGCGGTACCCAGGCCGCCGGGCGTGACGGGAACGCTTCCCGCGAGCATCCCGAACGTGAAAGCGGCGAACACCACGGCCAGGCTGGCCTTCGAAGCGGGAATGCCGGCGAACCGCATCGACAACAAGAACACCAGGAACGCGGCCAGCTGGCTCGAGATGGACGTGCAGGTCAGCCAGAACCAGCGGGTGCGGGCCACGTCAATGGTCTGCCGGCGGATGTCAACTATCGCTGGCTCCAGCGAGGTGACGGGACCTTTGCGGAAGGGCCGCAGGAACGCCGAAGCCACCTTATCTGCGATGTGGCCGAGTGTGCTGGCTACCTGCTCCCTCCACAGCACCAGGCCGATGACGACGAAGGCCACCAGGCAGATGCCCAGCCCGGCGGCGGCCGCCACGGCCAGCTGACGGGACTTGACTCCGGTCGCTAGCAGCAGCAGTACGCCGGTCGTGGGCATGGTGAGCTTGACACCGAAGTTCCAGATGCCCGACACGCCGATCAACTCGGTGATCGAGGCGTTGGAGAATCCCCACGAACCCAGCATCTTGTAGGTGATGCCCACCGCGAAGGCGCCGCCGGCCGGTAGCACGCTGGCCATGGCGCTGTTGGTCTGGATCAGCACGGCCGACGGCCAGAATCTGAGCCCGGGCAGGGCCGCCATGTACACCGACCAGTAGGTGGCGCTGTTGAGGAACTGCGCCAGCGCCAGCCACACGATCTGGGCGGCGGACAGACCCTTCAGAATTGGCCACACCTGGCTGTAGCTCGCGAACTTCGGGATGGCGAACACGAAGATAGCCACGACGAGCCCGACCGAGATGAATCCTCGGACTGCCTTCCGCCAGGGGAAGCCCCGCTTGGCGTCTACTTTGGCAGCCGCTCCGGTCACGGGTGAACAATAGCCTCGGATCGGCGGCCGTGGACTCCCAGAGTAGCGCCGTCCTGTGACAACACAGCCGTCATCGCCTTGCCCTCGCGTGCGCTGGCGGTGTGGACTTATGTGATGAGCAGGCGGTGGTACGCAGGAGCCGGGGCGCGCACGCAGCAGACGGGTATGGTCCTGGCCCTCGCCCTGCAGCCGACCACGTTCCAGCGCACGCTCATGCCCCGAAGCACCCTGGACCAGGCGCTGACCACCGGAATCTGCGGCGCGCTGGACCTTGGGTGCGCCGCGCTGATCCAGGACACGGTCGAGGCAGTCGCGCTGCGCATATCCGGGGCCACGTCACCGGAGCTAGTGGACCCGCGCGCCTGGCGGCGCGCGAGCATCGCCGGCGATCTCGCGGCCATCGCCCTCGGGCTGGCCGGCCAGACGGCCTTCCGGCCGCGGCCGGGCGAACACGTGCCGCGCGGCGCCCTGCGCACGGTCTGCTGGTGGATCTCAGCCACCGGTCTGTGCGGCACCGTCGCCGGCGTGCTCCAGGACCTGGCCGGCCGCGGGAACGCCACTGGCGAGGACTCGGTTCCCGTCGCGCTGGCCGCCGGCATGCTGCTCGGGGGCGTGACCGAGTATCGCCGGCGGCGATCCGAGGCCGCCGATACCGGAGCCAGCAGCAGCGATGACGCGGGCGTGTTGGCGCTTAAGTCGCTGGTCATGAGCCTCGGCGTGAGCGGCGGGCTGAGCGTGATGGCGACCGGCGAGCGCGTGTTCGCCACCAGGGTCAGCCAGTTGGTGGCGCGCGTGCTATCCGGCTCGGAGCGACTGTACCGGCCGGTGGGACATGCCACCGCACTGTCAGTCCTCGGGATGGCGATCTATGAGCTGATCAGGCAGGTCGACCACCGGGCCGAGCACATGGGCGACGCGGTCGAGGGGGCGTTCGCCACCGCGCCGAGTTCATCCATGGTCAGCGGCGCCGCGGGGAGCCTGGTCTCCTGGGAGTCCCTCAGCCGGGAGGGCAGGCGGAACGTCTCCACCGCGCTCAGGGCTCAGATGATCGAGCGGGTCATGGCCGAGCCGGCGACGGCCGACCCTATCCGCGTTTACGTGGGACTGGAAAGCGCCCACCGAGTACGAGCGCCGGGACCTGGTCCTCCGCGAGCTCCAGCGCACCGGCGCGTTCGACCGGGAGCTGCTGATGGTCATCTCCCCGACCGGAACAGGCTACGTCAACTACGTCGCCGTAGAGGCCGCCGAGTACATGACCCGCGGCAACATCGCATCGGTGACCATGCAGTACTCGCTGCGCCCGTCGGCGCTGTCGCTGGACCGGGTGGCCGAGGGACGTCTGCAATACCGGATGCTGATCGACGCGATCCACAACCAGCTCGCGGAACGACCGGCCGGGCAGCGGCCACGGGTCGTAATCTTCGGTGAGAGCCTGGGCGCGTGGACCAGCCAGGACGCGTTCGAGCACCGCGGTACCCAGGGCCTTCTCGACGCCGCCATCGACCGGGCGATCTGGATCGGCACGCCGTACATGAGCAAATGGAAGCAAGAGGCGCTGGGCAGCGACCGGCCCGACGTTGACCCGTCCTTGCTGAGGCGCTTCAACGACTTCGGGCAACTGCAGGCCCTGGCCCGCCCAGTCCGCGAGCAGCTGCGCTACGTGATGATCACACACGACAACGACGGCGTCGCCTGCTTTGGCCCAGATCTCCTCGCCCGGGCGCCCGATTGGCTCGCACCGGCCGAGACCCGGCCCGCGGGCGTCCCGAAGACCGAGCAGTGGCAGAGTCCGGCTACCTTCATCCAGACCCTCATCGACATGAAAAACGCGGCGAACGTGATCCCCGGCCAGTTCGAGGCGAAGGGCCACGACTACCGGGCCGACCTCGCCCGGTTCGTCCGGGAGGTCTACGCCCTGCAGGCCAGCGATGAGCAGCTGGCTTCCATCGAAGCGGCCCTGCGGGCGAACGAGCTGCAGCGCGCGGCACTACTGAAGGCGCACCACCCGGGCAAGGTGACGTGACGGAAACAGGGCGTCCGGAACAGCGGGAAATGTGACCGCCGGAACCCGCCGACCCCGGAACCCGCCCAGCGCCGGCACAGAAGCCGCCGCATCGGCGGCCACGCTGGCGTACAACGTCGCGATCAGCCAGGTCACCTCCGGCATCGGCTACGTGATGGCCAATGACAGCGCCGCCGTGCTGTCGGTGGCCGCCGCCCGGACTTGCGGCGTCTCGTGGGCCAGCCTGGGGGTGCGTCCTGACCGGCTGGGCAGGGGAATCCGCATCGGGCTGACCACCGCCTTGCTCGCCGCGGCCGTGGTGGGACTCGGAGCGGTGGTTCCGGCCACACGCGGATTCTTCCACGACGAGCGGGCGAGGGGAGGGGGTACGCGGCACGTCCTGTTCGAGACGCTCATGCGGATCCCGCTGGGAACGGCGCTCCCGGAGGAAGTCATTTTCCGTGGCTCCCTCCTCGGGTTGTTCACGCAGCGTCACTCCCCGGCGGTGGCGGCGTCGATGAGCTCGATCCTGTTCGGCGTGTGGCATGTGCTGCCGACCCTCCGCACCCTGCCGCTCAACCCCGCCGGGGCCCGCGTTCACGGCAACCCGATGCGCGCCGTCGGCGTAGTCCTGGCCACGGTCACCGCTACGACCCTGGCCGGGTACGGGCTGGCCTGGCTTCGCTTCCGGTCCGGCAGCATCGCCGCGCCGCTCGTTGCGCACGCATCCCTGAACGGAGCCGCCTACCTCGCCGCCAGGTTCGTTATCGACGCTACAGCTCTACAGCCAGGTCGTCACGGCTGACCCATTGGGGTGGGCGCGCGCGGCGAACCCCTCCATGCCGGCCGCGTCGAACATGTCATGCGCCGTGCGGAACTGCTCGCGCGCGTCGAGACGCCAACCCTCGCGGCGCAGTCACTCCCCGTACAGTAGGCGGGCACGGGCCAGCGACGATCGCAGCCGGGTCTGGCTGAACCGCCCGATCGCCTCCTGGTACAGAGCTTCGGCCGCTTCGCCGTCGGCCGCGTCGCTGATCGCGGAGGCGGACGCAGTCTGCGAGGTCACGGGGGCGTGGATCCCGCCCTACGCCGCCCTCATGCTGGCCGCGTACCGCGGCCGCGAGGCCGAGGCCACCCAGCTGATCCGGGCCACCATCGATCAGGCCACGGCCGCGGGGCAGTGAGCCGCCGTGACCTGAGCACACTGGGCAGCTATGCGGCTGTACGTCGCGAGCAAGGTCCGCCCGGGAGGCACCCTGCTCTTCCTGGCGGCTGCTCCCAGCCTGCGGGGGCATGTCAGGTGCACCACACCACGCACAAGTCCCGCGGCGGCAAGACATCACTGCAGGACTGCCTCCTGCTGTGCTTCTATCACCATCAGGTGGTGATCCACCGGCTGGGCTGGACCCTGGTCCTCAACCCCGACGGCACCACCACCGCCTGGAACAACGATCACACCAAGACCCTGCACAGCCACGGACCGCCACCCCAGCCCCGGGTAACCCGCCCCGGCCGGGCCTCGCCTGGCATTCCTCTTCAGCAGCTCTGGGCCTTCGTCCGGCATGGCTCAACGCCATGTCTGGCTACTTGAATCGGCTGATCGGCAAACCGTTCACCACGTGCCTGTGGTTCGACACCGAAGGCGAACCCTGAACAACCCTCATCTCCTATGCGTGTTAGTAGCTGATGGCGGCACCGCCGCTACACCGCCGCGGCGCCAGGTCCGAGAGGCGCGGCAGTTGCGCCACGCCGCCGACGTCGGGCCACGAGCCGTTCCAAGCAAGAACAGCAGAAGGAGGACCGTCGAGATGACCGACGGACACCAGCGCCAACAGCGGCCACTGGGAGCAGTAGTGGAAAGCCGGGAGCGGCCTGTCCTGCCGACCGGTGCACTCGGGCGCACCAGCCGGCTGGCTATGCTGCCGCTGCGACATGCAGCCCGCACCGCCGCCGCCGCCAGCCGGCTGTCCCGGGCCGCTTCTGACCAGGTCGCCGCCCGCACCGCCGAGCAGGTGTTCGCCACTCTCGGCGAGCTCAAGGGCGGGGCGGCGAAGCTGGGTCAGGCGATGTCGGTGTTCGAGGCGGCGATGCCGGAGGAGGTCGCAGCGCCCTACCGGTCAGCGCTGCGGCGGCTCACGGACGCGGCGCCGGCCATGCCTGCTGAGGTCGCACGGCGGGTTGTCGCTGCTGACCTTGCGGTCGCCTATGGGCCTGGCTGGCAGGAACGGCTGGTGGCATTCGACGACATCCCGGCCGCGGCGGCCTCGATCGGCCAGGTGCATCGCGGACAATGGCGGATCGACGGCGGCCAGGTCGTCGAGGTGGCGGTGAAAGTGCAGTACCCGGGGGTGGGCCAGGCCCTGCGCTCAGACCTGCGCCAGGCCCGGCTGCTGGCGCGGATAACGGCCCGGCTCACCAGACTGAACGTGTCCGGGCTGGCGGACGAGCTCGCCGGACGCATCGTCGAGGAGCTGGATTACGTGCGTGAGGGGCGGGTCCAGGCGGAAGTGGCAGCCGCGTTCACGCACCACCTGCCGAAGCAGATCACCGCGGCCCGCGCCGCAGGGGCACACGAACCACCGGGCCGGACCAGCGTCATAATCCCGGCCGTCTACGCCGCGACACCACGGGTGCTCATCACCCGCTGGCTGGCCGGGGCGCCCCTGTCCGCGCTGCTCGACGGGCGCACGGATCGGCTTCCAGAGGGCTGGCGCGAGCTCGACCCAGGCAACGCAGCTGACCTGGCCGCCCGTCTGCTCGGGCACGCCATCTACGCCCCAGCAGCGTGCACCGGCTGGATGCATGCCGACCTGCACCCCGGCAACTTCCTGCTGCTCCCGGGCGGTCGGCTCGGCATGCTGGACTTCGGCGCGGTCGCCGCCACGCCCGGCGGCATCCCTGCGCCGTTCGGGCAGCTCGCGGCTGCAGTGCTCGCCGGGGACGAACTGGCGGCGATACGGCTGGCCCGCCAGTCCGGGGCGCTCGCCGCGGACGCCGAGGTTGACCCGGGGCTGATCATCGAACTGCTTCACCCGCTCGCGGCCACGGGGGCCGCCGCCAGCTTCACGTACTCCCGCGCGTGGCTGCGCGGGCTCATGGCCCACCTCACCGAGCCGCGCTTTGCCCCGGCATTGCGCAACATGACGCCACCGCCGCAGTACGCTCTGCTCTGGCGGGCGACGCTTTCGGCCGCAGGGCTCTTCGCGCAGCTTGGCGCGACAGTTCCCACCCGGGGGTTCCACCTCGCCCACTCGCCAGGATTTCGCAGCAGCATCCTCCAGGTCCGGCCCTGGCAGACGGACGAGACGCTCCGCCACGCCAGCTGAGTGGCAACCGCTCCCCAGCGTGCGCAGAGGCCTGCGATGGCCTCAGTGGAGATACGGCGGACTGCCGGTATGCCGAAGCACACGAGCGGGTTGATCCTGGAGCGGTAAGGACGGTGTGCCCGTTAGCGATCGCGACGAGACAGAACTCGGGGTCCAGATGACTGCTGTTGGCGGCCATCCGGATCTGCCCGCTGGCGGCCACGAAGAAGACCCCATGGCCATCACAGAACGTGGCCGGATTTGCTAGTCGGGAGCGGTCAGCGGGGCGATCAGCTTGTCCGGTCCGCGGACGGGTGGCCGTCGGCACGATATCCGGGATGAGCGCGTCAGGGACCGGCGTGTGGCCGTCGGCGGCATCCGCCGTCGCCGCGGGGTGAGCCCGCTGCCAGGGGATGCGCTAATCACCCGCTCTGGCGTTGATGCCCGGCCAGCGGTGTCCGGAAGCGTTCTGCCGCGCCAGGGCGGTGCGGCTGCTGGGTTCTGGAAGGCGGGCAGTTGTCGCGCCCGGCTTGCCCAACGGGAGAAAAGCCTTGACTGGCTCACATTAGGGTCGGTGCATGCCGAGTCCGGATGAACAGGTTCTGAGGTGGGCGGCCCGCGCTGCTGGTCCTTCGGCGCGGGTGGTCAGCGCGGCGGGGATGCGGGCGGGCGGCAATCCGTGGCTGTTGCGGCTGGCCGGGGCCGGCAGTACCTGCGAGGTAGTGCTGAAGACCGGTGATGCGGCTGCGGACCTGGACCGCCGGCAGCTCCTCACCACAGTCGCGGCG
>JBAPYC010000953.1:0-9024 GCA_049284535.1 Streptosporangiaceae bacterium | reverse complement strand
CAGTCGCACCAGGCCGACGGCCGGCTTGAGCATCGCGCGTATAGAGGCGTTTGTCGAGTGCCAAACCACCAAAAATCGCCCAAAGTACGACCAAGTCGGCACCGTAAATTCCCGAAATTGCGTAGAGGCGGAGTCACGCCTCACGAGGTTCGCCGTCAACACCAGTCCCTCGCCTTTGCGTATGGGCTTCGGCCAGCTCCGGCACGTCCGCGCATTTGCCCACCCGCTCCCGGCATCCTCGTAGACCGCGTTGAAGGTCAGCGTGCTCATGCCCCTCTAGCCGGCGCACAACTGCCGGATCGGTTGCCCACCCGCCCGGCACTTCCCGGCCGTGCGAAGTTTCGCCGACAACAGGAGCCGCCGAGCCGCCGAAGCACGTGCCAGCTGGGAGACCGCGAAGCCGGAAGTCCCGGACGCCGAACTGGACGATCGGCGCGTTCAGCGCCGCGACGTGCCCGCCGCTCGCCAAGGCGCGTGATCGGCGCTCGGTTTGTTCAGCCTCTGGAACAAGAGTCGCGCAGGGTGAGGTCTGCTGATCACAACCATCGCACGATATCGGCTGGTGAGCCCTGGCCGAGGGCCGGCGCGGTTGAAACACGTTACCGTCCGGGTCATGGCCACCAAAGCCGAGCGGCGCGCCGCGCGTGAACGCGTGAGCGCCTACCACGAATCGCAGCTGGCCGGACTTCTCGGCCACGTCGGGTCAGAGATCGACCGCTACCGTGACGGCGAGATCGACGCCTATGCCGCGGATGACACGATCCACCGCTATCACCGTGCCGCCGCAGAACTGTGGAAGTTCTGCTTCGCCCGAGGCGGGGGCGCTCACCTCGAGTTCATCGCCGGCCTCCTCGACCGCATGACCGCCGACGCAGAAACCATCGACTGGCGGGAACGCGCCGCACCGCGACGACACTAATGACCCAACCGTGCTGCGCTCCCCGCGCGGGGTGCCGGGGTCTGTCACGGACCGTGGCCACGCCTCACGACGGTTGAGCGCCCTAACCGCCGTTCGGTACGCCGCGGACGATGACTGTCCGGCTGGTTGGGCACATCCAGAACCGGCTGCTCTGGCGCGTCGGCACTGGTCGAGTTTCCGAGGGCTGGGTTCCCTCTGCGCGATGGGGCTCGCCGACCCCGGGGCGGCGCTGCTGACCGGCCGCAACCATCATGCTGTCGGGTTCGGCTCGATCGGCGGCTTCCTCGGTACACGGCGTCAGTCCCGGAGGACAGCGCAGACGAAGCCAGTTTTGATGATCTTGGACCGGGGGTCACCGTCGGCGGTAGCCGCCGATCCAAGATCATCGATAGGGCCTTAGTTAGTCCTCGGACTCGGCACCTACTCGGGCTGCTGCTGCCATCTCACCAGATCGAACTCGTTGCCCTCGGGGTCGGCGAACGTGGTCTGCGACACGCTAAACGTCACACCGCCCGTGCGGACCGCCGGGAGCCTGATCTCGTTGAGCGGCCGGGCGCCCAGGCCGGTCAGCCGCTCGATCTCCTCGTCGTAGTGGTCGGTGATCAGGACCAGATGGATCCCCTTGGGCTCGGGGACATTGTGCAGGATCATCCGGGGGCCGCTGTCGGGGCCGGTGGCGTCGACCGCCGTGTCGCCGGCGACGGCGCCCGGGCTGACCGGGCGGCCCAGGGCGTTCCCCCAGAAGTCCGCCAGGGCGGCGGGATCGGCGCTGTCGATGGTCAGGGCTGCGACACTCAGACTGACGGTGGTGGTCATGATTTCTTCCTTCCGATGGGTTCATTCATGGACGACCGCACTCGGTGGAGGGCACCAGCGGCTCTGGCGCGTCAGCGAGGATGAGGCCCTCACCCGTCCGGGCGAACAGGTTCTGGTACTTCCCTACTGACTTAATGCGTTAACTGACAATACCTTCATATCACTTCACGATGCAAGTTATAAGAGGGCTGAATCACTTCAATTGTTAAGTTATCCTGTCCTCATGGACGCCCCGCAGGAACCTCGCTGGCTCGACGCCGAGGAGAGGCAGGCCTGGCTCGCCCTGGCCAGCGCGCTGGTCAGGCTGCCAGCCGCGCTCGATGCGCAGCTCCGCCGTGACGCCGGGATCAGCCACTTCGAGTACCAGGTGCTGGCCCTGCTGTCCGAGGCACCCGGCCGCACCCTGCGGATGAGCGAACTCGCGACGCAGGCCGAGGGCTCGCTGCCGCGCCTGTCCCAGGTCGTCGCCCGGCTGGAGCAGCACGGCTGGGTGCGCCGAACCCCCGATCCGGCCGACGGCCGCTACACCCTGGCGATCCTGACCGGCCAGGGCCAGGCGAAGGTGACCCAGGCCGCGCCCGGCCATGTCCAGGAGGTCCGCCGTTTGGTCTTCGACCCACTGACCAAGACCCAGTCCCGGCAGCTGCGCGAGATCGGCCGGCGCATCACGCGCGCCATCGACCCCGACAACCACTGCCCCGACAACCAGCCGCCGCCCGCCGCCATGCCCGCGCGGGCGTCCTGATGACCGGCATCCTCAGCCCCGCCGTCCCGGCCGGCGTACCCGGCGAGGGCGTCCGCGGCCTACGACGGATTCATCCAGGTCGTCGCCGCTCAGACGCGCTCAAGTCAGCGGGGAAGTCACGGCAACAGCTACACCGGAGGCGCAAGGCGAGATGCTGCTGCTCCTGTATCAGGGTTCTGCGCTGGTGTCGCGCGCCCAGGCCGACCGCGACCGGCTCCACGCCGGAATCGACGCAGCCCTGGACGCACCGCGGCAACGCTAGCCGAACCTGGAACGGCTTCGCGCACAAGGCCGTCCGTCAGAAACCAGCAGGCCCGGCGGCGGGGCTTACATGTCCCGTCAGACCCCAGCACTGACCGGGAACGCGGCGCCGATGCCGGACTGTGCTTGCCGGGCAGCCACCTCCAGCGGCGCTGACACTGATCGCAGTCTCCGCCCCGCAGGCGGATCCTGTACTCACGTGCGGACGTATGGCATGACGGTCTCATTTGAAACCGCCCTAACCACGGTGCTCCGGCCAGCGTCTTTTTGTTATTGCCGCGAAACCGCTCCGCAAATGAAAGCTCGGCCAATGAAAACCGGCGCCGCCCTGGAGAACCAGGACGGCGCCGGGCCGACCACTAACTGGTGAGCGGCTAACTGGTGAGCGGCTACGCGCCCTCGGGCGGTTCTTCCTCCGCAGCGTCCCCGCCGGATAGCTCGCTGTGCTCAGGCCCAGACGAGGAAGCCACCGACGAGGAAGCCACCGACGAGGAACCGACCCCGGCGTGGTCGCCGCCCGCCTCGACCTCGGCTCCGTGGCCGTTGCCCTCGATGGCAGGTGCATGACCGTTGCCGTGACCGTCCTCAATCGGGATGGTCTCGGCAAAGGCCCGGTTGGCCATGGCCCGGAACCTGCCCAGAGGGCCGCCCGAGTGGGGCGCCGGCACGCCGTTCTTGTCCTCGGTTCCAGGGCCGGGCAGCAGCGGCAGAGGCTTCCTGGCCGCGAGCACCGCCCGGGCCTCTTCGTTCACCGGTTTGTGCACCTCGATGAACTCGCCGTTCGGCATCTGCCGGATGATGCCCGACTCGTAGCCGTGCAGCAGCGTCTCCGCGTCCTTGCGCTGCAGAGCCAGGCAGATACGTTTAGTGACGTAGTATGCGATCGCCGGTCCTACGAAGATCATCACCCGGGCGATCCAGGTGATCGTGTACAGCGGGATCTGCAGCTTGTCGGCGATGACGTCGTTGGCGCCCTCGGCCCACATGACACCGTAGAAGGTGATCACCGCCATGCCGGTGGCGGTGCGCACCGCGGCGTTTCGCGGCCGGTCGTTGACGTTGTGGTACGACTTGTCGCCGGTCGCCCATTGCTCGAAGAACGGCCAGGCCGCCGCGCCGCCGAGCACGACACCCAGCGGCAGCAGCGCCGGCAGCAGGACGCTGAGCGTCAGCGTATGCCCGAAGCCGTTGATCTCCCAGGAGGGCATGATGCGCAGCGAGCCTTCCAGCAGGCCCATGTAGAAGTCAGGCTGCGACGCCGACGAGATCGCCAGCGGTGTGTAAGGCCCATACAGCCACAGCGGGTTGATCTGCGCGAAGGTCGCGAGCAGCACCAGGGCCGCGAAGATGAAGAAGAACCACGCGCCGCCCTTGGCCAGGAAGTACGGGAAGAACGGCTGCCCGACCACGTTCTTCTCGGTGTTGCCCTTGGCCGGCATCTGGGTGTGCTTCTGGTGGAACATGATGAACAGATGCGCGGTGATCAGGGCCAGCAGGATGCCCGGGATCAGGAACACGTGCAGGATATACAGCCTGGGCACGATGTAATGACCGGGGAATCCGCCGCCGAATAGGAAGAACGCCAGGTAGGTGCCGACGATCGGGATGCCCTGCAGGACGCCCTCGAGGATCCGCAGCCCAGCGCCGGACAGCTGGTCGTCGGGCAGCGAGTAGCCGAACAGGCCCTCCAGCAGCCCCAGCGTGAACAGCC
The DNA here is from genome assembly GCA_049284535.1 of Streptosporangiaceae bacterium. GTDB lineage: Bacteria > Actinomycetota > Actinomycetes > Streptosporangiales > Streptosporangiaceae > Palsa-504. Next base: position 4,572 of record JBAPYC010000953.1, on the reverse strand, counting down.
CGATGCCGATCAGCCAGTTGATCTCGCGCGGCTTGCGGTAGGCGCCGGTAAAGAACACTCGCAGCATGTGAATCATGAGCGAGGCCATGAACAGGTCGGCGGCCCAGTGGTGGATCTGCCGGATCAGCAGCCCGCCGCGGACGTCGAAGCTGATGTTCAGCGTCGACTGGTACGCCTCGCTCATCGTGATGCCCTGCAGCTTGACGTAGGAGCCGTGGTAGACCACGTCGTTCATCGAGGGCACGAAGAACAGCGACAGGAAGGTCCCGGTCAGCAGGAGAATGACGAACGACCACAGCGCGATCTCGCCGAGCATGAACGACCAGTGGTCAGGGAAGACCTTGCGCATGAGCACGCGGACCCCGCGCGCCCCGTGGAACCGGTCGTCCAGCCAGCCTCCCGTCCCGCTCAGGACCTTCGGGACGTCGAAGTTGTCGGTGCTCATCCGCGCTCCCAGAAGCTCGGGCCGACGGGCTGGGTGAAGTCGCTCTTGGCGACCAGGTACCCATCCGCGTTGGTGGTCATCGGCAGCTGCGGCAGCGGGCGCGCCGCCGGGCCGAAGATGACGGTCGCGCCGGTAGACGCGTCGAAGGTGGACTGGTGGCACGGGCACAGGATGTGGTGAGTGGTCTGCTCGTACAGCGCCACCGGGCAGCCGATGTGCGTGCAGATCTTGGAGTAGGCCACGATGTTATCCACCGTCCAGTTCATCGTGCCTACTAGCGTACTTCCCTGCGTTCTGGTGGGAATGTTCAGCTCACCCGGGCGGAACTTGATCAGGATGACGCCCGCCTTGACCAGCGCGTTCGGGTCATCTTCGTAGCCTTCGGGCACGATCGTGATCATGCTCCCGGGAGTGATGAATTCCGCTGGGGTGAGCGGCTGGTTGGTGCCGTACACGAGCAGCCGCCGGCCGGGGCTCCATGCGGTGTACCGCAGGTAGGTGCCCGGCTCCGGGCCAAGGTCCCGCAGCAGCACGAGCGGCGCGGCGACCAGCGGCAGCGTGCCGAGAATAAGGGTGCGCCGGATCAGCGGCCGCTTGACGAACTGGCTGTAGCCAGCGCCCTGTACGAAGGTCTCCTTGAAGGCGGCCCGGTCGGCGGGCGCGGACTCCAGCTCGTGACGCTCTTCGACGATCTCGACGTCCGGCATCAGGAGCCGGACCCACAGCAGCGCACCCACGCCGAGCGCCAGCAGCGTGACCGACAGCGCGGTCCCCAGGGCCAGATTGGACCGCAAGGTCTTGTCGACCGAGTGCACCGGGAGGCCGACGTAGGCGGCGATGAAACCGCAGCCCGCGACGAACGCGATGATGAAGCAGGCCGCGACGATCTTCTCGACCCGGTTTCCGCGCTCGATCTCCGCCTCGGTGGGCTGCGGCAGCGGTTCATCGCCGTGCTCCGCGATGGCGACGCGGCTGCTGCCTTCGCCTTCGCCTTCGGAGCTAGCCGATGCCGGCTCGCTGCCGCCGAGCAGGCGCGGGGCGGGCGGGGGCGTGCCGATCACCCGGTGCGGCGCGACAGGGCCGCCGGAGACCTCGGCGCCCGCAGACCCGTCGGTCTCATCGATGTCGCTCATATCTCCTACTACTCCGTCCCCGTCCGTTGTGGATCACGCCGCTTGGCAGTAATCCACATCGCGATCAGTATCAGGAAGGTCATCCCGCCCAGGAAGACGACCAGACCCTCGGTGACGGGGCCGGTCCGGCCGAGCGAGAAGCCGCCCGGGTTGGGCTCGACGCGGGTCTGGGTCACGTACGCGATGATGTCCCGCTTGGCCTGCGGGCTGAGGTCACCATCGCCGAACACCGGCATGGCCTCGGGCCCGGTCAGCATGGCCGTGTAGATCTGCTTCGGGGTGGACTCAGTGAGCGGCGGCGCGTCCTTGCCGTAGGTGAGCGCGCCGCCCGCCCCGGCGAAGCCGTGGCACTGCGCGCAGTTGGTACTGAATAGCTGCGAGCCGAGCGCCGTGTTCGCGCCCTCGGTCGAGACCTGCTCGTCGGTAGGAATGGCGGGCCCGCCGCCCAGGGAGGCGACGTAGTCGCCGATCTGGTAGATCTGCTGCTCGCTGAACATCGACGGCTTGCGCTCGTTCTCCGCGCCGACTTCCTTGGCCGGCATGCGGCCGGTCGACATCTGGAAGTAGACGGCCGCCGCGCCCGCGCCGATCAGGCTGGGCGCCTGCGTCGAGCCCTGCGCCTCGAGGCCATGGCAGCTCGAGCAGTTCGCCTCGAACAGGTTCTTGCCGGCCGTTATGTCCTGCTGCGATGCGGGCGGTGCCGACGCCTGCGCGGTTCCCCCCGAACGGGTAACGGACCCGTAAAGCAGCGCGACAACGACGAGCCCGAGCAGCAAGGCCGCGTAGCCGGCGACCGGGCGTCTGCGCCTCGCGTTGATCCAGCTCACTCGCTGTCCCCTGACTAGTGGATGAGGTAGATGGTGGTGAACAAGCCGATCCATACCACGTCGACGAAGTGCCAGTAGTACGACACGACGATGGCGCTGACCTGCTGTTCATGGGTAAAGGTCTTCGCGGCGTAGGTGCGGCCGAGGAGGAACAGGAAGGCGAGCAGGCCGCCGGTCACGTGCAGGCCATGGAATCCGGTGGTCAGGTAGAACACCGAGCCATAGTTGCTCGACGACAGCGTGAGGCCCTGGTTCCTGATCAGGTCGAGGTACTCATAGCCCTGCCCGCAGACGAAGTACAGGCCCATCAGGAAGGAGAGCACGTACCACTCGCGCAGGCCCCAGCTCATCGGATGCAGCAGCGACCGGGTCCGCCTGATCTGGCCGCGCTCGACCGCGAACACGCCCATCTGGCAGGTGACACTGGACAGCAGCAGGACCGTGGTGTTGACCGATCCGAGCGCGATGTCCAGATGCGCCCCCGGCCAGGGCAGGCCCGCGCCCTTGTCCACCGACCTGATGGTGAAGTACATCGCGAACAAACCTGCGAAAAACATCAGCTCAGAGGACAGCCAGATGATGGTGCCCACGCTGACCAGGTTCGGTCTGCTGGCCGGTGATCTGGGGGCCGTCTCGACGGTTGCTTGCGCCACGAAGCAATTATTACGACAACCTGTAGGCGATCGCTACGCGACCCCCCGCATCGGTTGCGGTATCGATAACATGCTGAGTCATGAAGGTCGTTGTGTACAGCCACGATGCCGATGTCCGGGCGCAGGTGCGGCTCGCGATCGGCCGCCGTCCCGCGATGGACGTTCCCGAGGCCGAGATCATCGAGGTAGCCACGGCGCCCGCGCTGTTCCGGCTGCTCGACGCGCACGGCGCGGACGTGATGGTCCTGGACGGGGAAGCCCAGCCGCTCGGGGGCATGGGCGTGTGCCGCCAGGCCAAGGACGAGATCTACGACTGCCCGCCGGTGCTGCTGATCACCGGCCGGGCCGACGACGGCTGGCTGGCCACCTGGTCGCGGGCGGACGCCGTGATCAGCCATCCCATCGACCCGATCTCGCTGGCGCAGGAGCTGGCCGGGCTGATGCGGGACCGTCCCGCCGTGACCGGCTGACCCGCCGTACCCCTTTATCTTTTATTGCCGAACGAGCCTGGTTTCTCCCGCTCCGTACCCCTGGGGGCCCGCCATGGATGCCCGGACCACCTGGCCAGCACTGCTGGCTGCGCTTATCCGTGGCGACTCCCTGAGCGCGGACGAGAGCGAATGGGCCATGAACGAGATCATGGAAGGCGCCGCCACGCCGTCGCAGATCGCCGGTTTCGGGGTGGCGCTGCGGATCAAGGGCGTCTCGGTGCCGGAAATGACCGGGCTGGCCCGCTCGATGCTCAATCACGCCACGCCGATCCACCTGCCCGGGCACCTGACCGACCTGGTGGGCACCGGCGGCGACGGGGCCCACACGGTCAACGTGTCGACGATGGGCACGATCGTCGCGGCCGCGGCGGGCGCCCGGATGATCAAGCACGGCAACCGGGCCGCGTCGTCATCCTGCGGGGCCGCCGACGTCCTGGAGGCCCTGGGCGTGGTGATCAACCTGCCGCCGGATGCGACCGCCGAGCTGGCCGCCGAGGTGGGGGTGGCTTTTTTGTTCGCGCCGCTGTACCACCCGGCCCTGCGGTATGCCGGCCCGACCCGCAGCGAACTCGGCGTGCCGACCGTATTCAACTTCCTCGGGCCGGTGGCCAACCCGGCCCGGCCTTCGTCCCAGGCGATCGGCGTGTTCGACCTGCGGATGGGCGACGTCCTGGCCGGCGTGCTGGCCGGCCGTGGGTGCTCCGCCCTGGTCTTCCGCGGCACCGACGGGCTCGACGAGCTGACCACCACGGCCCCGTCCACGCTGTGGGTGGTGCATAACCACGAGGTGGCGCAGACGGAGTTCGACCCGGCCTCGCTGGGCCTGCCTCGGGCCTCGGTCGAGGACCTGCGTGGCGGTGACGCCGCTCATAACGCGGCGGTCGCCCGCGCGGTGCTGGCCGGCGAGACAGGCCCGGTGCGCGACATCGTGCTGCTGAACGCGGCCGCCGCACGGGCCGCGGCCGCGGGTGTGCCGGGACCGGAGGCGGTACCGTCGGCTCTGGCCGACGGTCTGGCCCGGGC
>JBAPYC010000952.1:0-10164 GCA_049284535.1 Streptosporangiaceae bacterium | reverse complement strand
ACGGAGCCGCCCCTGGTAATGGTGGGCCAGGAACTCGGCCTTCATCGTGGCCATGTCGACCTCGACGGGGCAGTCCCGCTTGCAGCCCTTGCAGGCCAGGCACAGGTCGAGAGCGTCGCGGACTTCGGTGGATCGCCAGCCGGCCGTGACCGGGGAGTCGGCGTGTCCCTCCAGCATCTCGAACAGCAGCCGGCTCCGGCCGCGGGTGGAGTGCTCCTCCTCGCGGGTGACCATGTAGGAGGGGCACATCACCCCGCCCTCGCTGTGCCGGCACTTGCCGACACCGACGCACCGCATCACCGCGCGCTCGAAACGGCCGTCGTCCTCGGGGTAATGGAAGAATGTGTCGTAGTCCTTCGGCGTCCAGGAGGTGCCCAGCCGCAGGTTCTCGTCGATCCGGTATGGCGCGACGACCTTGCCGGGATTCATCCGGTTCGCCGGGTCGAAGATGGCCTTGAACTGCCCGAACGCTGTAACCAGCTCGTCGCCGAACATCTTGGGCAGCAGCTCGCCGCGGGACTGCCCGTCGCCGTGCTCGCCGGAGAACGACCCGCCGTAGGACACCACCAGGTCGGCGGCGCGCTCGATGAACCGCCGGAACGTCGCGATGCCCTCGGCGGTGACCAGGTCGAACGGGATTCTGGTGTGCACGCAGCCCTGGCCGAAGTGACCGTACAGGGCCGAGCCGGAGTAGCCGAACTCGTCGTACAGCTTGCTCAGGTCCCGCAGGTAGTCACCGAGCTGGTCCGGCGGGACCGCGGAATCCTCCCAGCCTTCCCAGGTGGGGGGCATATCCGGCACCCGGGCCGTGGCGCCCAGGGCCACTTCCCGGACGTCCGCGAGCTCCTGCTCGTGTTCCGGGTCGTCGTAGAACTTGACCGTCGGCTCGTGCTCGCCGCCGCGCAGGTCGTCGATCAGGGCGTGTGCCCTGGTATCGGCATCGTCCTTGGAGTCCCCGGCGAAGATGACCATGAGCCAGCCGCGGCCATCGGGGAGGAGATGGAGCGCCTTGGGGTTCATCCGCCGCTCGCGCTCGAACGTGATCAGCCGGTCGTCGACGCCCTCGAGCTGCTCGGGATGGTGCGGCGCGATGTGCGGGGTGGCGTCGGCGGCGCTGGCAATGTCGGGGTAGCCGAGCACGACCAGCGTCCGGGCGGCGGGCACCGGTACCAGCTGCAGCTCGGCGTGCAGGATCGTGACCAGCGTGCTCTCGCTGCCGACTAGGGCCCGGGCCACGTTGAAGCCGTATTCGGGCAGCAGTGAGTCGAGGTTGTAGCCAGAGACCCGTCGGGGAATCCGTGGATAGCGCTCCCGGATCTGTTCGGCGCGGGCGTCGGAAAGCGCGCGCAGGGCCTGGTAGATCTCAGCCCGTCGGCCGCCGGCCGCCACGATGGCCGCGTACTCGTCATCGGTCGTCGGCCCGGCCCAGAACCGCTCGCCGTCATAGGTCAGGACTTCCAGCCGCACCACGTTGTCGACCGTCTTGCCGTAGGCCTGGGCCGTGGCCCCGCACGAGTTGTTGCCGAGCATGCCGCCCAGCGTGCAGTGGTCATGCGTGGCCGGCCTAGGGCCGAACATGAGCTTGTGCGGTGCGAGCTGGGCATTGAGCTCGTCCAGGACGATGCCGGGTTCGACGATGCAGGTCCTCGCGTCCGGGTCAACCGAGACGACGCCGTGGCAGTACTTGGACCAGTCGATGACGACCGCCACGTTGCACGTCTGCCCGGCCAGGCTCGTCCCGCCGCCGCGGGACACGACCGGTGCCCCGTGCTGCCGGCAGACCTCGACCGTCGCGGCGCCGGCCGCGACGGTGCGCGGGACCACCACGCCGATCGGTACCTGCCGGTAGTTCGACGCGTCGGTGCTGTAGGCGCCCCGGCTGCCCGCGTCGAAGCGGACCTCACCGTCGACCTGCCGCCGCAGGTCACGCTCGAGGGCGCGGGCATCGAGATCCTGCGCCTGAGCCGCGGGGGGACGGACGACGGGATCGGGCAGCGAGATACTCGGCATCAGTGACCCCTCACCGGCCGAGCTGCTCGATCTTGTCCTTGAACAAGGTGGCACCGATCGCTGCCTTGTGCGGCTGGCCCTTCAAGAAGGCCTGCGCGAACTTCTTCGCCTGGTCGTAGGCCACCTTGCCGGGCAGCGGTGGCTCGTTCGGGTCGACGTCGATGTCGACCAGCGCCGGCCCGTTGAACGCCAGCGCGTCCTTGATCGCCCCTTCGACCTTCTTCGGGTTGTCGACCTTGGCGCCGTAGCCGCCGCAGGCGGTGGCCCAGGCCGCGAAGTCGGCGACCGGCGCCGGGAACCGGACCCCGTGCTCCGGATACCCGAGCACCATCTGCTCCCACAGGATCTGCCCGAGCGAGTTGTTGTTGTTGACGATCACCTTGATCGGCAGTCCGGCGCGCACCGCGGTCAGGAACTCGGCCATCAGCATGGCGAAGCCGCCGTCACCGACGTAGGCGATCACCTGCCGTCCCGGGAAAGCGTGCTGGATCCCGATCGCGTAGGGCAGCCCGGGCGCCATCGTCGCGAGGTTGCCCGACAGGTAGAACTGCCGGCCGCCGCGGATGGTCCAGTGCCGGGCCGCCCAGGTGGCGATGGTGCCGCTGTCACACGTCAGCACGGCGTCGTCGGCGGCGAGGTCGTCGATCACGCCCACCGGGTACTGCGGCGCGATCGGGCTGCGCTTGGGCGACTCCAGCGCGTCCATATCCGCACGCCACTTGGCCATGGCCTTCTGGTACTTGGTCAGGTGACCCCGATCGGTCTTGCGGGTGAGCAGCGGCAGCAGCGCCTGCAGGCTCTCCTTGGCGTCACCCACGACCGGCACCTCAGTCGGCATCCGCACCCCGGCCCGGGTGGGGTCGGCGTCGATCTGCACCACCCGGACCTTGCCCGGCTCCGGCAGGTGCTGGGTATAGGGGAAGTTCGTGCCGACCATGAACAAGGTGTCGCAGTCCTCGACCAGTTCTTCCCCGGGACGGGTGCCGAGCAGCCCGATGCCGCCGACGGCGTAGTCCGAGTCGTCCGGAATCACGGCCTTGCCCGCCAGCGTCTTGATGACCGGGGCGCCGAGCTTGCCCGCGGCCGCCAGCACCTCCTCGCGGGCGTGCAGGGCACCGACGCCGGCCAGGATCGCGACCTTCTCGCCGTCGTTCAGGACCCGCGCCGCGGCCTCGAGATCCTCCATCCGGGCCCGGCCGGGAGGCGGCAGGTACACCGGCGCGGTGGCCGGCGGCCGGGCCGGCGCCACGTGCTGGTACGGGTCCTCGTCGGCGTCGGCTACTTGCAGGTCGTTGGGAAAGCTGAGGTGGGCCACTCCGCGCCGGGCCAGCGCGGTGCGGATGGCGATGTCGATCACGCCGGGAAGCTGGACCGGGTTCTCCACGACGAGGTTGTACTCGGCCAGATCGGCGTACAGCTTGTCGGTGTGCACCTCCTGCTGGTACCCGGTGCCCAGCACGGAGGTCTGCTGCATGCCGGTGATCGCCAGTACCGGCACGTGGTCGAGCTTGGCGTCGTACAGGCCGTTCAGCAGGTGGATCGCCCCGGGACCGGAGGTGGCCAGGCACACTCCGAGCTTGCCGGTCGCCTTGGCGTACGCCGTGGCCATGAAGGCCGCGGCTTCCTCATGATGAACCAGGAAGAACCGCACCCGGTCGGAGTGCCGGCGCAGCCCCTCCATGATCCCGTTGATGCCGTCGCCGGGCAGGCCGAAGACCGTATCGACACCCCAGTCGGCCAGCCGCTCGATTAGCACTTCGGACGCGATCTTTGCCATTGGCTCTCCTTCGGGGCGGTACGGTCCAGGCCGCTAGCGCATGGTGCGCGCGCCACTTCCCGCGCCGGCGAGCAGCAAACGCCTTATCGGTGTTCATGCCGATGAACACGACACGGGCATCATGGCGTCCGTCCGTGTGCCCTGGAACGCAGAAGGAGGTTAACGGGGCCGCTGGCGGGAAGCGTGGATCCGTCCGCGACGAGAGAGAAGAGCACGCGACGTATGTCAACTGGTGAGTCCGGCGACGTGGCGCCCGAGGGGCCGGTACAGATCACGTTGCGGCCGATTGCGAGCAGCCTGCCCCTCGGCTTTTTCGCCTTCTGTGGCGGGACCGTTTTGCTCACCGCGCTGGAGGCGGGGTGGGTGCCGCCGGCGGACGGCAGGCCGCTCATGGTGATGGTGCTTGCCTTTGTCGTGCCGCTGGAACTGCTGGCCGGGGTGTTCGCCTTCCTGGCCCGGGATAGCGGAGCGGCCACGGGCCTGACCTTGCTCGGGGCGGCCTGGGCGGCCACGGCCATCACCGTGGCCAGCGGGCCTCCGGGAGCGCTGAGCCCTCCGCTCGCGATCTTCCTGCTGACGCTGACACCGATGATGTTCGCGATGTTCGCCGCGTCGCTTTCCGCCAAACCGCTGTTCGGGCTGCTGCTCCTAGCCGGTGGCTGCCGGTTCGCGCTCACCGGCATCTACGAGGTGACTGGGATAGCGGGGATAGAGAAATCCGCCGGGTGGCTGGGCATACCGCTAGCAGCATTCGCCCTGTACGGCGGGCTGGCACTGCTGCTCGAAGAAGGCAAGCAGCGGTCGGTCCTGCCAGTCGGCAGGCGCGGCATGGCGAGAACGTCACTCGACGGCGACCTCGGGCACCAGATCCGGAAAGCCAGCCAGGAACCCGGAGTACGGCGTCAGCTGTGACCGCACCGGCATCAGCAAGGCACAGGCCAGGTGAGAAGCGTGATCACTCAGCACACAAGGCCGCTCCTGGCGACTGGGAACCTGACCCGCACTTCCCGGTACTGGGCCGTCAAGCAGTTAACCCGCCCGCTCATTCGGCGTAGATAAGTGCGGCCGAACGAGCGGGGTGTTGACTTCCCCGGCCCGCATCGTGCCCGGCGGCCTGGATGTCCGAGGATGCATGCTCGCGGCACCACTGATCATCGGCAGCCCCGGGCTCGAACGTCTGACCGCCCTGAGCCGTGGCCGCCTGGCCTGTGTCGCAGTTGCCACACCCGCGCATCGGTCATCGACCGCTTCGCCGGGACCGCTCGACCAGGCGGCGCCGGGCGGCGAAGTCGCCGGCCAGCACGGCCGCCACAACCGCAACATCAAGCTCCGCGAGATCGCCGAGCAGATCGTCAGCAGCATCACCGGCCAGCCCCCGCAGCCGCCGCCCTTTCACCCGCCCGGCTGACCCGAGCCGGTCATCAAGCCCGCAGGGTACTGGCGGCAGCATCCCGCCGAAAATGGGGCATGCGGCAGTTTCACCTGCCGCGGCTGGGTAGGGCTGCCGTACCCGATCCAGAAGGGAGCCGACGATGGCGACAGCTGATTCCTCAGAACTGCGTCAGTCGGTGCCCCGTCCGGTCACTGCATCGCGTGCCTTGTCGGCCGCGGCGGCGACGGGTCCGGCCGCCTTGAGCACGCCTGATGAGGGAGGCGTGTGCGGATGCGGCCGCGTCGGTGCGGTGCTCTTGCCGTCGGCGATCTTGCGGCCCACCTCGTTCGCCGTCTCGGCGGGCAGGGCCGTGCGCAGTCCCGGCCACACCTGGGTCTCCTCGAACGCGATGTGCTCCCGGGCGTCGACGGTGAACTTAGCGAGCAGCTTCTCGAACTCCGCGTCGCCGGCGTCGAGCTTATCCAGCTCGGCGAGTACCTGCTTGGCGTCCTGCTCTTGCCCGGTCGCCGTGTCGGCCAGCGTGTTCCCGGCCGCGAGGTGCTCGCGGACGGCGGGCCAGAAGTACATCTCCTCCAGGGCCTCGTGCTTGGACTCCTCGATGATTAGCTCCTGGGTCATCTTCGTGCGCAGCGCCAGCTGGTCTTTGCTGGCCCCGGTGGCCATGGTTGGCCCCTTCTCCAGCTCGGCCAGCATCCTCTTGACTTCCTGGTGGTCCTGAGCCAGGACGGTGAATACGTCCGCCATCTTTCCTCCTCGCTTACCGAGTTCAGGTGGCGCCCCCTGTCCATCCGGATAGGGATTAACCGCCGGCCCGGGCTTCGGTTCCTGTTTTTTTTCTGCGATGCTGGCCTGCCGCAGCCAGTACCGCAGCTGGGCGCGGCGGGTGATGAAGTGCGCGGCCGCTGGACAAGACGACGAAACAGTCACGGCGACTGCCGAGGCCGCGACCGCCTCATTCTGGGCGGGAGAAATATGAGCTGGGATGGGATACCAGCCGGGAACGCGGGCAGCAGCGCCGTCGCGGGTCAAACAGCTCGGCCCCGGCGCCCGGCCCGAAACTGTACCCCCACCTATGACGGCGCCCTGGACGGACCGCTCTGACCTGAAACCGCCGCGAGGCCTGTCCTCAAGCCGCCTGCCGGGCTACGCGCGCAGCGAGCCTGGCCTCGGCGGGCGGCCCGGGTCCCTCAGGCGAGTAACCCAGAACCCCTACGGAGGAACAGCTCATGAACCAGCCAGCACAGCAGCAGAACCCACCTGGCAGCGAACAGCAGATGCGCCCGGCCCCGGACCACGGCGAAGCCAGCTACCAAGGATCGGGCCGCCTGTCCGGGAAGGCCGCGGTGGTGACCGGCGCCGACAGTGGCATCGGCAAGGCGGTGGCGATCGCCTTCGCCCGCGAGGGCGCGGACGTGGTCATCTCCTACCTCAACGAGCATGAGGACGCCGAAGACACCAGGAAATGGGTCGAGGACGCCGGGCGGACCGCGGTCCTGGTCCCCGGCGACCTCACCGACGCTGCGCACTGTCGGGCGGTCATCGACCGCGCCGTGCAGGAACTGGGCAAGGTCGACATCCTGGTCAGCAATGCCGCGTTCCAGGCCACCCATGAGGATCTGACCGAGATCAGCGACGAGGAATGGGACTACACGCTAGCCACCAACCTGTCCGCCATGTTCCGCCTGTGCAAGGCCGCCGTGCCGAACATGCCAGCAGGCGGGTCGATCATCGGCACCACCTCGGTGAACTCCGACACGCCTTCGCCTCAGCTCCTGCCCTACGACGTCACCAAGGCCGGGGTTGCGAACTTCATGGCCGGCCTGGCTCAGTTGCTGGCCGATAAGGGGATCCGGGCCAACAGCGTCGCCCCAGGGCCCATCTGGACCCCGCTGATCCCGGCCACCATGCCGTCCGAGCAAGTCGAGAGCTTCGGCCAGCAGGTTCCCCTCAGTCGGCCCGGCCAGCCCGCCGAAGTCGCCCCCGCCTACGTCTTCCTGGCCTCAGACGAGGCCAGCTATGTTTCCGGCGCCCGGATCGCGGTCACCGGCGGGAAGCCGATCCTGTAAGCCTCCCCACCTGCGTCATGACCTGCCCCCTGGTGCTCGGCCGGCGGCGTCCAGGGCGAGAACCGGTCGAAGCTCAGAACAGGCTCAAGGCCCATTCCACGACGGTGCGGGTGAACAGCTCAGGGTCTGCGCCGTGCATCGAGTGCGGCATGCCGGGAAACGCACGGAAGGTGAAGGGCTGCCCGGCCCCCTCGACCAGGTCGCGGACACGCTGGACCTGGACGTCGGAGATCGCGCCGATCAGATAACCGGTGTCCTGGTCAACCTGGTGGAAGTGGTGAGTGAACAGCACCGGCACGCGCACGCTCGCGAGCATGGCCACGTGGTCACAGCCGGCGGCGGCTAGACCCGAGACGAAGGACCGCCCCCATTCAGGGTCGTATTCCTTCAGGTTCTGCGGCGGCCCATCGGCCGGCGGCCCGTCCCCGGGACCCATCATGGCGGCGAGGCCGCGCAGCAGCACGGGGGGCAGTTCGTGCGGGAGAGCCCGCTGCAGGCCGGGCCAGTCACCGATCGACCACTGATCGCCGAGCCACTTGTTCCAGGCGGCGAACACGGGGCCCATGCCCTGCCGGATGGACTGGCCGCAGGCCGGGCTGACCTGTGAGGAAAACAGCGGCGGGTCCTCATAGACGGCGGCTTGGACCTGCCCGGGTTTGGCGTATGCCGACAGCCAGGCGGCGAGAACTCCACCAGAGGACAGCCCGCTGACGATTACCGGCCGGCCGATGACGAGATCGATGAACCGCACCAGGTCGTTGCCGAAGTTGTCCAGCGTGTAGCGTCCAGGTGTCCAGGTGGAGCGGCCCTGACCGCGCAGGTCCACTGCGAACGCCTGGAAGTGCTCGGCCAGGAGCGGCATGGCCGCCTCATAGCCCCACCAGGACTCACTTTGTCCCGGGATCAGCAGCAGGGCCGGCCGCCCGGCGTCACCGGCGACGGCGTAGTTCATCCGCACCTCGCCGAGGTCGGCGATCCGCTCCTCGAAGGCGTGCGGCACGAACGTGCCAGCCCGGTCCTTGGCTTCGGTGTTTCCCATGTTTCGCACGCTCCTGTTGCCCAATGACATGGCCTGAAGATCACCGGCCATCTGCCTGTGGTGAAGTGCTAGTCCGGTACCTCGACACCGGCCAGGTGACGACACTCAGCTTTCCCGGGTGCTGCCCAGGTTGCCCTGCACGTGAATGAGCTCACCGCGGGACCGCACGAACGGGCAGGCTGGCCAAGCCGCGGAGGCTGTTGTTGAGCCGGGGCTGCGGCTGGCCATCGAGTTCCCAGCGCTCAACGCGTTCAGCCAGCGCCCGGATGATCGCCTCGCCTTCCATCCGGGCGATGTTCATCCCGGCGCAGACGTGCGGGCCCGCGCCGTAACCGAGGTGGCCGGCGACCCGGCGGCGGATATCGAACCGGTTCGGCTTCGGGAACTGCCTGGGGTCGTGGTTGGCGGCGGCGAAGAAGACCAGGACCTTGCTCTGCGCCGGGATCCGCGACTCCCCGAGAGCCACCTCGGTGGTGGTGGTCCGGAAGAAGCCGATGACGGGGGACTCGAAACGGATGGTCTCCTCAAAGGCGTTGCGGGCCAGCGACGGATCGTCGCGGACGAGCTGCCACTGGCCGGGGAAGCGGACGAAGTCGTGCACCGCGAATCCCAGCCCGCTGGTGGTGGTGTCGACGCCGGCGGAGAACATGGAACGGACCAGTGAGGCGGCGGTCTCCTCCGGCAGACCTTCGGCGTCGGCGGCCTCATAAATGGCCCGCCCGATGCTGCCCGGGCGAAGCGCCTCGCGCTGGCAGGACTCGGCGATCCACTCGAGCACGCCAGCGGCGCGCTTGAGCGCCGCCTCCAGGTGCCGGTTGCGCGGGCCGATGGCGTTGAACGACAGCGAGCCGTAGGCGAGCAGGGCCTCGCGGGTGTCGGCCTGCACGCCCAGCGCGCGGGGGAAAACGACGGTCGGGAAGATCTCAGCCAGGTCGCGGACGGCGTCGAAACGGCCGCGGCGGACCAGCTCGTCGGCCAACGTGGCCGCCTCTGCGTCGAACAGCTCGGTGAAGGCGCGCATCGCCTGGGGATTCATCGTGGCGACCATGAGCGCGCGGTGAGCGGTGTGCACAGGCGGGTCAACCTCAAGGATAAGACTGGGCTTGCGCCAGCCGTACTCGTCGGTGAGCAGGTTGGCCAGCCCCACGCCGGAGGCGGAGGAAAAGCGCCCGAAGTCCCGGAGCACAGCGTGCGCGTCCCGGTATCCGGCCACCGCCCACACGCCGTAGCGCGGGAGATACACCGCCGGGCCGGCGTCGCGGAGCACGTCGAGCGCGGAGAAGGGGTCGGTGAGGAACTCGTCGCTGAACGGGTCAAGTTCTGACGTCGGTCCCTCGAGCCGGGCAGCGAGGACTGTGCTCACCGGATCGCTCCTCAGCGGTTGCGCGGACGGGGTGTGCCGGGCTGCGTCACGTCGCTCTCCTGCGCGCCGGTCAGTCGACGAGGTCGAGGGCGGCGCCGATGATGGTGTCGGTGTCCAGGCCGTGGTAGCGGTAGACCGCGTCGAGGTCGCCGGATTGGCCGAATTTCGTGACGCCGAGGTGGGTGGCGGGCACACGGTGGATGCCGGCCAGGAAGGCGAGAGTGTGCGGGTGCCCGTCGAGGATCGTGACCAGGGACGTGGCGCGGTCCGTGGGCGCGATGGTGTCGCGATGGTGTAAGGATCCAGTCCGGGGCGTCGGCCAGCCCGCGGCGAGCCCGCGTGGCCGCCAAGAGCAGGCCGGGATTGGTAACGACGATGACGTCGGCGCCGAAGCCCATGGCCGATAGGCGGTCGGCGGCGGCGAGCGCCTCAGGGACGAGGGCGCCCATCGCGGCGATCGTGAGGGCGGGGGAGGGGTGCCGGCGCAGCGGGTAGCCGCCGGCGACGACGTTGCGG
>JBAPYC010000951.1:0-4801 GCA_049284535.1 Streptosporangiaceae bacterium | reverse complement strand
ATGCAGGTGGTGCAGCCGTAGCCGACCAGGTTGAACCCGAGCTTGTCCAGGTACGGCACCAGCCCGGCCCGCTCGTAGTAGTCCATGACCACCTTGGAGCCCGGCGCCAGCGAGGTCTTCACCCAGGGCTTGCGAGACAGGCCGCGGTCCACGGCCTTCTTGGCCAGCAGCGCCGCCCCGACCATGACCGACGGGTTGGACGTGTTCGTGCAGGAGGTGATCGCGGCGATCACCACCGAGCCGTGGTCGACCTCGGTCTTGGTGCCGTCGTCCAGGGTGACCTGGATGGGGTTGGAGGCCCGGGTGCCGTCGCCGGATGCGACCGGGTCGGAGGCGGGAAAAGTATCCTCCAGGCCGCCGTCCAGGGTGGACTCGGGAACGTAGTCGGGCAGCGCGTCCCGGAACGCCTCCTTGGCGTCGGCCAGCGTGATCCGGTCCTGCGGCCGCTTGGGGCCGGCGATGGACGGGACCACGGTGCCCAGGTCCAGGCTGAGCTCCTCGGAGTACCGGATCTCGCGGTCCGGGTCGTGCCACAGCCCCTGCTCCTTGGCGTACGCCTCGACCAGGGCGACCTGCTCGGCCGGCCGCCCGGTGAGCTTGAGGTAGTCCAGGGTGTTCTGGTCGATCGGGAAGATCGCGCAGGTGGAGCCGAACTCCGGCGACATGTTGCCGATGGTGGCCCGGTTGGCCACCGGCACCGCGGCCACGCCGTCGCCGTGGAACTCGACGAACTTGCCGACGACGCCGTGCTTGCGGAGGAGTTCGGTGATGGTCAGCACCAGGTCGGTGGCGGTAGCCCCGCTGGGCAGCTCGCCGGACAGCCGGAAGCCCACGACCTTCGGGATGAGCATGGAGATGGGCTGGCCGAGCATGGCGGCCTCGGCCTCGATGCCGCCGACGCCCCAGCCGAGAATCCCGAGGCCGTTCTGCATCGTGGTGTGGGAGTCGGTGCCTACGCAGGTGTCGGGGTAGGCGACGCCGTCCCGGTTCATGACCACCCGGGCCAGGTACTCGATGTTCACCTGGTGCACGATGCCGGTGCCGGGCGGGACCACCTTAAACTGGCTGAATGCCTCCTGGCCCCAGCGCAGGAACTGGAACCGCTCGTGGTTGCGCTCGAACTCGATCTCCACGTTCCTGGTGAACGCGTCCGGGCTGCCGAACACGTCGGCCACCACGGAGTGGTCGATGACCAGCTCGGCCGGGCAGAGCGGGTTGATCTTGGTCGGGTCACCGCCGAGGGCCTGCATGGCCTCACGCATGGCGGCGAGGTCGACCACGGCGGGCACGCCGGTCAGGTCCTGCAGGATCACCCGGGCCGGGGTGAACTGGATCTCGGTCTCGGGCTCCTGGGCGGGATCCCAGGCCGCCAGCGCGCTGATCTGCTCGGCGGTGATGTTGGCGCCGTCCTCGTTGCGGAGCAGGTTCTCCAGCAGGACTTTCAGGCTGAACGGGAGGCTAGCCGACCCGTCCACGGCGTCCAGCCGGTAGATGTCGTACTGCTCGCCCGCGGCGTCAAGCGCCGCCCGGCTGCCGAAGCTGTTGGCCGTCATCGTTGCTGAGCCTCCTCGCTCGTTCCGTGCGTCCAACTTACAGTATCTCGACATCAAGCTACTTGGCGAGGGCCTCGTAAAAGAATCTTGATATCAAGCTAGTTGGCGCCTGGTCAGCGGTAGTAGCAGCCGCTGTCGAGGTCCTCGATCAGGCTGGGGCCACTCGGCGTCCAGCCGAGCAGCGAGCGGGTGGCGTCACTGCTGGCGGGCATGTCGGCGCCGTAGAACCTGCTCAGCCAGCCGAAGTGTGCGCCGGCCTGGTCGACCGGGACGGCGGCGGCGGGCAGGCCGAGTCCGCGTCCGATGGCCTCGGCGATGTCGCGGGTGGGGACACCGGTCTCGGCGGTGGCGTGCAGGATGGTGCCGGGCGGCACCTGCTTGTCCAGGGCCAGCCGGACGATAAGCCCGGCATCGCTGCGGTGGATCGCCGCCCACCGGCTGCTCCCGTCACCCATCCAGGCCGAGACGGCCCTGGCCTGGGCCGTCGCCACCCTCGAGCAGTTCGTCGACGGCGACCGAGCCAATCCATCCGGTCGCTATCCGAACACCGCGATGCCGATCATCACGGCCACCAGCACTCCGCCGGCCGTCAGCGCGAAGACCGTCACGGCCGCTCACCTCGATCCCCGGCCTGCTATCCCCGTACTGCGGCGGCGCCACCCCGGGCTCGCGGCGGCGCGCCGCCTCCTAGGATATCGCCGTAACCGTCGGTATCCAGCTGGGAGAGGACGTCACCGGATGCGCTTCGCGATTAAGACACGACCCGAGCATCAGACCTGGGAGGAGATCCGCGACGTGTGGATCGCGGCGGATGAGATCCCGCTGTTCGAGTCGGCCTGGAACTGGGATCACTTCTACCCGCTGAGCGGCGACATGGCCGGACCCAACTTCGAAGCCTGGACCATGCTGGCCGCGATGGCCCAGGCCACCCGCCGTATCAGGCTCGGCTGCCAGGTCACCGGCATGGTCTACCGGCACCCGGCGGTGCTCGCCAACATGGCCGCGACCGTCGACATCATCTCCGGCGGCCGGCTGGAAATCGGTCTGGGGGCGGCCTGGAACCAGATGGAGTGTGACGCTTACGGCATCGACCTGCCGCCGCTGCGTGAGCGCTTCGACCGGTTCGACGAGGGCGTCGAGGCGATCGTCAGCCTGCTGACCGAGCCCGTCACCACGTTCAGCGGCCAGTACGTCAAGCTCACCGACGCCCGCTGTGAGCCCAAGCCGGTGCAGCGCCCGCACCCGCCGGTGACCATCGGCGGCCGCGGCCCTAAGCGCACGCTGCGCGCGGCGGCACGCTGGGCCCAGCAGTGGAACGTGGTGGTCGAGAACCCGGAGCAGTGGCGCGAGCTCAAGGAGGTGCTGGCCGGGCACTGCGCCGCCATCGGGCGCGACGTGAACGAGATCACCTGTTCGGTCAACGTGCGCATCGACCCGGAGACGGGCCTGGAGCCGGCGGTCGCGACCGCGGGCGCCTATCGCGACGCCGGTGTTGACCTGATCATCGTCAACCTGCCGCTTCACGCCAAGCCGGATTCGCTCAGGCCGCTGGCCGACGCGCTCGCGCCGCTGGCCTAACAGGTTCCGGTGCTCGCCGTCCGCTAGCCGCTGGTGCACCGCGCGGCTTCCCTCGGCCATCAGCGGTGGCACGCCGAGTTCGGTCAGCATGTCCGCGGCCGCCTCCATCTCGGCGGCGCGGCGCACCGCGTGCCGGCGGGTGCCGCTGGTGATCCGGCCGAGCGTGCTCTCGTCGGCAGCGGCCAGTTCGGCGGCGATGTGCTCGCCCAGCCACTCCTGCTCACCCGCGGCCCGGGCGGCGTCGAGGGCCTCGACGATGGAGGTCGACATGCCCTTGTAAAAGACGCTGCGCAGCAGCTTCCTGGTGGCAGCCAGCCCGGCCGGGCCGTCGAGGACCCCGACGTCGGCGCCGAGCGGCCGCAGCAGGTCCGCGTAGCGCGCAGCGCCGGGCCCGCTGGTGAGCATCGGGACACGCAGGCCGCGCCCGGGCACCGGGGCCATGATCGCGACATCGGCGAACGGGACGCCGGCCTTCGCGGCGATCTCGGCCAGCTGCCGCTTGGTTCCCGGTGCGGCGGTATTCAGGTCGGCCCATACGGCGCCGCTGTCAGGGTCCACTCCGGCCAGCCCGGCCAGGCACGCGTCCACCGCGGCCTTGGCGCTGTTGACGCTGAGCACCAGGTCTGCGCCCTGGGCGGCCTCGGCCTCGCTGCCGGTGCCGGTGATTTGCCCGGCCGCGGTCACCGCCGGGTCGTAGCCCCGCACCACCGCCCCCGCAGCGGCCAGGTCCCGGGCGATCTCCGAACCGGCCTCCCCCAGGCCGAGGACCGCGATGACCAGCTGGCAGGCAGCTGCGCTCACCATATGGGGCTTACCATGCGGTGCTTACCATGCCGGGCTCACCATGCCGGCGGTTCCGCGGCGACCTCGGCACCCTCGGGCGGGGGCGGCGGCGCGGCGCCAGCGGAGGAGGCTGGCCGGCCGGGTGTGCCGGACTGCCGGAAAAACTCGCTGATCAGCTCGCGCTGCTGGGCCAGGAGGTGGTCGAAGTGCTTGTCGACGTTCTCCTCCCCGATCGCCTGGGCGGTCAGGTACAGGTCCTTGATCTGCTCCAGCTTGCGGTCGGGAGCAGGTTCCGGGTCCTCGGGGCTGCCAGGTCCGGCCGGTTCGGCAGCGGGCGCGGCGGAGCCGGCGGTATGGGGCGGATCGGATGACGAGATCAGCGGCTCGAACGGACCGCGGGTTCCGGCCTCAGGCGCCGGGGTGTTCTCGGTGCCCACGTCGTCGTACCAGTAGGCGGCGTTACCCTCGCTTGACCTGGCCGCCGGGCCGCCGTCTTCCCGGTAGACGTAGACGTCCGGCTCGCTCTCGGCGGAGTTCGCGGGCTGGGCCTGGCTCTCGGCCCGGCGTCCGGAGCCGGGCGGGCGCGCCGGGCCAACTGTCGGCGTGGGCAGGTCCTCGGCCCGGATCACCGGCGCGTACCCTCCGTCGAAAGACGCGGAATCCGCGGCCGGCCCGGCCGGACCTGGCCCGCGGCCACCGGGCTGGCCGTGGCCGGCCGCACCGGGACCTGGCGGCGGGTATCCGCCAGCGGTGTGTCCAGGAGCACCATAGCCAGACGGCGGACGGCCGGGACCGCGCGCGTGACGCCCACTCCCGCTGCCGGGGCCCGGACCGGGCGGATCGGGAGCTGCGTGCTCGCGAGGCGGAGCGGGCCTGGGACCGCCCGG
>JBAPYC010000950.1:0-2106 GCA_049284535.1 Streptosporangiaceae bacterium | reverse complement strand
CAGCTAACCCTCGCCGCCGCCCCGTCCTGTCGAGCGCAGCTGACCCCGTCGCCCCGTCCTGCTCCCCGCCAGTCACACGAGCCGCTCTCGTCTCATCGCCGCGGATATGCCGGCAGTTTCCGGTGCTATCACCCCGCAAACTGCCGGCATATCGGCGTCTCTTAGCTACTCACCCCGCGGCCCAGGACGTGCATGGTCCAGCCCGCGCTCGTCCAGAGCGCCGCGTCCAGGCAGCAGCGGGCGTCGATGATCACCCGGCGGGCGACCACATCGCCGAGCGCGGCCGGGTCGATGGCCCGGTAGTCGGACCACTCGGTCAGGTGCAGCACCAGGTCGGCGCCTTCGGCCGCGTCGAATACCGAGGGCGCATAGCGCAGGCCGGGGTACTTGCGTGCCGCGGTGGGCATGGCCACCGGGTCGTGCACGGACACGATCGCCCCCTCACCAGCGAGCCGGTCGCAGACGGCCAGGCTGGGGGAGTCCCGCACGTCGTCGCTGTTCGGCTTGAACGCGACGCCGAGCACGGCCACCCGCTTGCCGTCCAGCGAGCCGCCGGCTGCCTGGCGGGCCAGTTCCAGGGTCCGGTCCCGGCGGCCGAGGTTGATCTCGTCCACCGTGGTCAGCAGGCTGACCACCGAGTTCACGCCCAGTTCAGAGGCGGTAGCGCGGAACGCGCGGATGTCTTTGGGCAGGCAGCCGCCACCGAAGCCGAGCCCGGGAGACAGGAAGCGCCGGCCGATCCTGACGTCGTGGCCGAGCGCCTCGGCCAGCGGGATCACGTCGGCTCCGGCCTGCTCGCAGACCTGCGCCATGGCGTTGATGAACGAGATCTTGGTGGCCAGAAAGGCGTTGGCCGCCACCTTGACCAGCTCGGCCGTTTCCAGGTCCATCACCAGCATCGGGGTGCCCGCCTCGAGCGGGCTGGCGTAGACATCGCGCAGCAGGTCCGCGGCCTGGTCCGAGGTCACTCCGGCCACGATCCGGTCCGGGCGCAGGCTGTCCTGCACCGCGAACCCCTCGCGCAGGAACTCCAGGTTCCAGGCCAGGTCAACCTCGCCGGCCGCTGGGGCCAGCGTCCGCAGCCGGGTCAGCACCTGCCGGGCCGTGCCGCACGGGACCGTCGACTTGCCCACCACCAGGCACGGTGCGGCCAGGTGCGGGGCGAGCGCGTCCGCCGCACTGAACACGTAGCGGAGGTCGGCCTGGCCCGCGTCACCCTCGGGTGTGCCGACGCACAGGAAGTGAACCTCACCGAACGCGCCGATCTCGGCGAACGAGGTGGTGAAGCGGAGCCTTCCGGCGTCCAGGTTCTTGCGCAGCAGCGGTTCGAGCCCGGGCTCGAAGAACGGGACCTCGCCCCTGGCTGCCTTGGCGATCTTCTCCTCGTCCACGTCGATAGCCAGCACCTGGTGCCCCAGGTCGGCCATGCAGACGGCGTGCGTCAGGCCCAGGTAACCCGTCCCGATGACGGTGACCCGGAGCGAAGATTTCGTCGATTCCATGCGTGTCTATTCTCCCGTTGCGTGCGAGCTCGTTCACTTAAGACGTGCAGGCAATGGTGGACAAACCGGCGCCGGCGCTTAGCGCCTCGTTATCGCAGTACACAGTGGTCTGCAATCTCTTGCTCTGTACGTAGAATCCATGCCCGGGCCCGTTGACCTCGGCTTTGTTGTCACGGAAGACATTGCCGAGTCCCCAGCCGGGATAGACCTGGTGTACCTGAAAGCCGTCCTTGATGCTGTCCGTGCCGGTATTGCCCGCTATGGTCCAATCGTTCCCTTTGACGTTGACCCAGGCCGTGGCCGCCGAGGCGGCCATGCCGGTCCCGTTGAAGGTGTTACCAATGATCTGGCCGCTGGTCGTCCCTTCCTTGATATCAATGTTCTCGGCCGTGGTGTCGGCGATGTTGTTGCTCTCAATGAGGTCGTCGTTGCTGGCGTCGGGCTGGCAGTAGCTATAGCGGCACCAGTTCTTGTGAGCCGAGCCCACGTAGATGCCCTCGCCGTAGAAGGATTCTTCCTGGCCGGTGTCCCGCACCACGCAGTTGCGGACGGTGTCGTTGCTGCTGAACGCGCGCAGGTGAATGCCCTCGTCGCCCACGGAATG
>JBAPYC010000949.1:0-18387 GCA_049284535.1 Streptosporangiaceae bacterium | reverse complement strand
AAGCGGGCCTGGGCGCCGCCCGGTTCGCCGGCGGCGCCGGCCGTCACGGCTCCTGCGGCGCGTGACCGCCTCCGGAGGGCCGGAACCCCGGAGCACCTAGACGCCCGGCGTCCCCGGTTCCGGGGATGGTGTGCCGCTTCCCGGCCTGGCCATGATGAGATTTCGGTCTTGGGGACCGTCAGATCGGGCACGGGAAACGGTGGCTGCCGCACCGCTTCCCGTGCCCGTTTTCATGCTGGTGGCGTACTTCCAGCCTGAGATCGAGCTGTCCTCCGGCCGGGTAATGGCGGCCGAGGCGCTGGCTCGCTGGGAGCATCCCGAGCTCGGCATCGTGGCCCCTGCGCAGTTCACCCCGTGGCCGACCAGCTCGGCCTGATCGATGACCTGACCCGGCTGATGCTGCGGCAGTCGCTCACCCAGCAGCGGGCCTGGGCCGCGGCCGGGTGGAGCATCCCGGTGTCGGTCAACGTGGGACCCGGCTGCGTGGCCGACGAGAGCTTCCCGGCCGTGGTGGCCGAACTCGGGGTCCGGCTGTCCCTCTCGGTCGCGCTGTGGGTTTACCTGCTGGGCGACCTGATTCAGCTGTACTACGAGGAGGTGCTGCACCGCAAGCCGTACCCGACCTGGGCGGACGCCGCCTACCTCAGCTTCTACGTGGTGGCTTTCGCGGGCCTGCTGACGTTCCCTTCGCGGCAGCGTACCCGCGCCGAGCGGTACCGGCTGCTGCTGGACGCCGGGACTGTCTTCGTGGCCGGGGCCACGCTCATCTGGTACGTGGCCCTCGGGCCCGCGGTCGCCGCGGACCCCAGCTACGCCTTCCACCTGCCCGACCTGGTGACCTTCGCCAACCCGATCGGCGACCTGCTGCTGCTGTTTGGCGTGCTGGCCCTGCTGTGGCGGGGCGTGCCGCGCTCCAGCGTCACCTCGCTGCGGATCTTCGCCACCGGGCTGCTGGTGTTCATCGCGGCCGACGTCACCTACGACTACATCACCGTGCACTCCAGCTACACCGGCGGCGACCCGGTGGACACGCTGTGGATCGTGGCGCTGATCATCTTGATCATCGCGGCCGGGACCCAGCTGCGCGCCCGGCAGACGGCCGAATTCACCGGGCCGGGCCGGCCCTACGCGGGCCACCCGAGCGCGCTGCCCTACTTCGCGGTGGCCGGCAGCTACCTGCTGCTCATCGTCGTGGGCCTGCGCGACGTCCGGTTCAACCCGCTGGGCGGCGTGCTGCTCGGCGCGGTGCTGCTGACCATCCTGGTCAGCATGCGCCAGTTCGCCGCGCTCCGGGACAACGGCCGGCTGGCGGCCCAGTACGCCGAGCTCGCCGCCGTCGACGAGCTGACCGGCCTGTTCACCCGGCGCCACTTCATGGAGGTGGCCGAGGGTGCCTTCGCGCACGCCCAGCGGTTCGGCCTGCCCCTGGTCGTCCTGATGATCGACGTGGACCGCTTCAAGCAGGTCAACGACATGCACGGGCACGGCATCGGGGATCAGGTGCTGGCCGATCTGGCCCGGTCCTGCCGTGAGCAGATCCGGCCGGACGACATCGCCGGCCGGTACGGCGGAGACGAGTTTGTCGTGGTCATCCCGGATACCACCAGCGAGCGGGCCGGGCAGATCTCCGAGCGGCTGACGAGCCAGCGGGCTCGCGTGGCCGGCCTCGACGGGGTGCCGGTGAGCTACACGGCCAGCATCGGCATCGCCGATCCCGCCGGCGCCCGCGACCTGCCCGGGCTGCTGGCCCGCGCCGACCTGGCCATGTACGAGGCCAAGCGGGCCGGCGGCGGCTGCTGGCGAGTGTTCGAAGATACCGAACGGGCAGCCGGTCCCGCCGTCCCGGCCAGCTGAGAGCCCAGCCAGCTGAGAGCACTGGCTAGCTGAGAGCATTGGCTAGCTCAGGACCTTGGCCATCCGGTAGTTATGGATCGGCACCCCGCGAATGACCATGTCCTGCCGCTCGAGTACGGCATAGCCCTGCCGCTCGAATCGCCGCCGGGCCAGTTCGCTGGCCTCGGTGTACAACCGGGCGATCCCCTGGGCCCGGGCGGCCGCCTCCACCGCGTCGCACAGCCGGGCCGCCACCCCGCGTCCGGCCGCCTCGGGGGCGCAGAACAGGTGGTCGACGTGACCGTCCGCCTCCAGGTCGGTGAACGCGACCACGCGGTCGTCCTCGTCCACCGCGACCAGGACCAGGCGGCCGTCGCCGGCCCAGCCGTGTATCCGTCTGGCGCTGCGCCGCTCGGGCATCCAAGCTATCCGCTGGGCTTCGTCGTAGTCGCTGGCCGCCACCTCCCGGACCGAGCGGAAGAACACGTCGGCCACGGCCCCGGCGTCCTGCGGCCGGTACCGGCGGATGGTGACGTCCATCAGGGCTGGCCGGATACGCCGGCCGCGTCCGTGCGCAGCGGGATCAGGCCGGCGCTGGTGGGGGCGAACCTGCACGCGCCGAAGTAGAACCCGGTCAGATGGTCCTCGAAGTCGACGTGCAGCCACTCGCATCCGGCCGCGCGGGCGTGCTCCGCCGCGATGGCGACCAGCCGGGTGCCGACGCCCTGGTGCCGGGCGTGCCCGGCAACCAGGGTGTCGAGGATGAAGGCGTGCACCCCGCCGTCCCACGGCACGTTGACGAACCCGGCCAGGTCACCGGCCCGCCGCGCGCACACCCAGCCGAGGCTGTGCTCGCGCAGCTGGGTGCGCCAGTCATCGGTCAGCACGCGGTGCCCGAAGCCCTCGGCGTGCAGCGCATTCAGCTCGGCGTTGCCGAACTCGCCGCGCCACTCGTAGCTGATCGTCACCCCGCGATTGTGGGACGCCGGTGGCGCCGCCGCAACCCGGTTCCGGCTGGTCCGGTCTCTATCAGGTGGCCGGGCCTGGCTAGGTGGCCGGGGCGGTCATCTGGGCCAGGAAGTCACTGGACCTGGCGATGCGCGCGTCCAGGTCGGCCAGGAAGCCCTCGATGGCGAGCCGTTTGGCCTCCACGGTGGCCCGCAGGTCCTGCTGCAGGCGCAGGCTCTCGCGCACCAGCTCCAGCCGCTCGGTGTCGCTGGTGTGCTCGGACTTGTAGGCCAGCTTGATCTCCGCCATCCGGTCCTCGTGGCGCAGGATGACGGCGATCTCGTCCAGGTTGAAGCCGAGCAGTACCTGCAGCTGCCGGATGCGCAGCACCCGGGCCAGGTCGTCCTCGGAGTAGCGGCGCATCCCGCCGGGCGTGCTCGCGCACGGGGTGATCAGGCCGAGCTGCTGGTAGTAGCGCAGGGCCCGTTCGGAGACGCCCGCACGCGCCGCGGCCGCCCCGATACCCAGCAGCTGGCCCGCCTCGGCGTCGGTCCCGCTAGGGTGCGGCCCGCCAGGGTCCGGGGCTGGCACGGTGCCCACCGGCTCAGGCGCCTTCTGGCGACGTGCCCCGCTCGGGCTCGCCGCCGGACCTGGCCGTGGCGGTGCGCACGCCGTCGCCGTTGTGCTCCTGGCTGGCCCCATTGCCATTGCCGTTGCCGCCGTCGGCATGGTCGAGGTTGGCGCCGAACTCGGGCAGCCCGGCGCTCTCGTCCAGGCCGAATGCCTCTGCGGACTGGGCCGCACCCTCGGCCAGTTCCTCGCGGATCGGCTCCGGCGTGGCCGGGCTGTACATGTAGCGCTTGCCGCGCAGGGCCGAGGCGATGACGGCGATCAAGGTCGCGATGGCGGCGAAGGTGAAGGCGAGGTGCAGGCCGGCCGCGAACGGCGCCTCGATGAGCTGAGGGAAGAACGACCGGCCGGTGATGTAGGCGGCCTGGCTGGGCGACAGGTGCTGCAATGCTCCGGTCGGGCCGAGGAGTTCCTGGATCGGGTTTTCCCCGAGGAAGGCCGAGAACAGGCTGCCGATGGGCGGCTCGTTGGCGACCAGGTGGGCGGCGCTGGGATCGACCCCCGCGGCGACCAGTCCCTTGTACAGGTGGGTGGGCAGCCGGGAGGCGAGCCCGAGGGTGACGATGGTGAAGAACAGGCCCATGGACAGCACGGTGGCCGAGTTCTGGAACGTGTTGAGCATCCCCGCGCCCGCGCCCCGCTGGTCCGGCGGGAGGCTGTTCATGACCGATGACTGGTTGGGGGAGAAGAACAGCCCCATGCCGACCGCGAAAATGAAGATCAGCACGCCGAACCAGATATAGCTGAAGTTGATCGGCAGCAGGTTGAGCAGCAGGAAGACCGCTCCGGAGACGATCAGGCCGGCCGTGGCGAAGAGCCTGGCGCCGTAGCGGTCGGACAGCATCCCGGAGATCGGGCCGACCAGCAGGAACCCGATGGTCAGCGGGACCATGTAGATGCCGGCCCACAGCGGGGTCCGCTCGAAGCTGTAACCGTGCTGCGGCAGCCAGATGCCCTGCAGCCAGATAATCAGCATGAACTGCATGCCGCCCCGGCCCAGCGCACCCAGCAGGCCGGCGATGTTCCCGCAGGTGAACGCCCGGATCTTGAACAGGCTGAGCCGGAACATCGGCGCGGGCACCTTGGTCTCCACCCAGCCGAACAGGACGAGGACCGCGATCCCGCCGAAGATGGCGGACAGCACCCAGGGGTTCGTCCACCCGGTGGGGTGCCCGCCGTACGGGAGCAGCGAGTAGACGATCCCGGTAAGCACCGCGATCAGCCCGACCGCGAACAGCACGTTGCCCAGCCAGTCGATCTTGGCCGGGACGCGGATCCCGTTGTCGTGGAGCGAGAGGTAGGCCCACACCGTGCCGAGCAGGCCGAACGGAACCGAGACCAGGAACACCAGCCGCCACTCGATCGGGGCGAGCACGCCGCCCAGGATCAGCCCCAGGAAAGAGCCGCCCACCGCGGCGATGCCGTTGATCCCCATTGCCTTGCCCCGCTCGCCGGCGGGAAAGGCGTCGGTCAAGATCGCGGTGGAGTTGGCGAACAGGAACGCCCCGCCGACGCCCTGGAACACCCGCATGATGATGATCCACAAGGCTCCGGCCGGCCCGGTTAGCCAGGTCACCGAGAGCAGGATCGAGAACACCGTGAACACGGCGAAGCCGAGGTTGTACATCTTTACGCGACCGTAGATATCACCGACCCGCCCCAGGCTGACCACCAGCACCGCGGTGACCAGGATGAACCCCATGAATATCCACAGGAAATATGAGGTGTTGGAGGGGATCAGCGGGTTGAGCTTGATACCCCGGAACAGCGCGGGCAGCGAGATCAGCAAGATGGACTGGTTGATCGTGACCATCAAGATGCCGAGCGTGGTGTTCGACAGGGCAACCCACTTGTAGTTCTTGCCCCGGTCCGGGGTTCCCCCGGTATCGGCCACCCGTACGCTTTCCGCCGCCATGTGCGCTCCTTCTGCCGCTCCCCGCGGCTTCTGCCGGTTCCGGCGGTTACTGGCGCTCCGCACGGCAAAACCTGACCCGGACGTCAACGTTACATCGTCACGTTCCGGCTATGGCAGGCAACCCCGCTTAATCCGCTCATGACCCCAATGGCCGGCATGGACGCTAAGGCGTGGATTTCGCACCGTGCGCCATTGCCGTCCACTCCTGAACGCTCAGCTGGGCCGGAAGGTCAGGACCCAGCGTCGACCGGACGTGAGCGCAGCGTGAGGAAGGCTAGCAGCCCGGCGGCCAGCACGAGGCTGCCCGACAGGTAGAGGGCCGCCTGCAGGCCGTCGTGGAAGGCCGTGTACGCCGCCCCGATGACCTCCTGGACCAGCTTGCCGAAGCCGGCATACTGGGTGGTGTTCTTCGGGATCTGCCCGGTCTCCAGCGCGTTGGCCACCAGCGTCTGGAACTGGACCGGGATGCCCAGGTGGCTCATCTGCGCGGCCAGGCTGGCCTGCAGCCGGGAGTAGACCAGCGAGCCCAGGACGGCCACCCCGGTGACCGCGCCGATCTGGCGGCTGGTGTTGCTGGCCGACGCGGCCATGCCGGATCGTTCCGGCGGCACCGCGGACAGCGCCGCCGAGGTGATCGGCACCACGGTGGTGCCGATGCCGATCCCCGCCACCGCCAGCGTCACGATCAGCGGGCCGTAATCCGGATGCGGCGACAGGAAGGAGCTGGCGCCGAACAGGCCGCCGCCGAACAGCACGCACCCGGCGGTGATCGACCAGCGCGGCCCGGCCCGGGCCGTCCAGCGGCCGGCCAGTACCGAGGCTGCGATCATCAGCACCGTCATGGGGGCGAACACCGCGGCCAGCCGGTAGCCCGAGGCGCCGACCACCTCCACCAGGTACAGCGCGGTGAAGAAGAAGATGGCAAAGGTGGCGAAGTAGCTGCAGAACGCGGTGATGTTAGCGACGGCGAACTCGGGCACGCGCAGGTAGCGCAGGTCCAGCAGGGGGTGCGGGGCGCGGCGCTCCCGCCAGGCGAAGGCGGCGAACAGCACCGCGCTCGCGCACAGCAGGGCGATCACCACCGCCGAGCCGAACCCGGCGGACTCCGAGTCGATGATGGCGAAGACCAGCGTGGCCAGCGCGCCCGCGCCCAGCAGCGTGCCCGCGATGTCGACCCGCGCCCCGTCGGGGTTCGCGCTCTCCGGCAGGACGACCGCGGCTACCCCCAGGGCGGCCAGCCCGAACGCCAGGTTGAACCAGAAGATGGCCCGCCAGCTCCACAGCCCGGTCAGCACACCGCCGACGACCGGCCCGGCGGCCAGCGCCAGGCCGGAAGTCCCGGCCCACACGCCGATCGCCCGGCTGCGGGCCCGGGCGTCCGGGTACAGCTGGCGAAGCATGGACAGCGTGCCTGGCTCGCTGGCCGCCGCGCCCAGGCCCATGACCGCCCGGCCCGCGATGAGCACGCCCGCGTTCGGGGCCAGGGCGCACAGCACTGAGCCAGCGCAGAACACCCCGGCCCCGGCCAGCATGACCTTCTTGCGGCCCAGTTCGTCCCCGATCATCCCGCAGGCCAGCATGATGCTGGCGAAGGTGAGCGCATAGGCGCCGACGACCCACTGCAGGTCGGTCACATCCGCCTTGAGGCTGACCTGCACATCGCCGAGCGCCACGCTGACCACGGTGTTGTCGAGAAAGGTCAGGAACAGCAGTGTGCACAAGGTGGCCAGGGCCAGC
Source organism: Streptosporangiaceae bacterium (assembly GCA_049284535.1). GTDB lineage: Bacteria > Actinomycetota > Actinomycetes > Streptosporangiales > Streptosporangiaceae > Palsa-504. The sequence goes on along the minus strand of JBAPYC010000949.1, from coordinate 11,324 downwards.
GCCTGCCCGGTCCCGCGGGCGGCGCTGCCCTGGCCGCCAGAGACTGCCTCCGCCTGGCTGGTCAATCAGGGGTCCCAGGTCAGCTGGCCGAGTTGCACGCGGCCGGCACTGACCCGCCCGGGATCAGCTTGAACAAGCCGCACAGGCTGGAGTCCCCGACCTTCCAGATCCCGTCCTGGTACACCGACGTGCCGGTCTGACCGGACAGCAGGCTCGACCCGCCCGTCGAGACGATGTTGAACGTCACCGTGGCCGTGGTCGGGGAGTTCACCACCACCTTGGTCACCTTGGCCCCGATCCCGCTGGCCAGGGGCAGCTTGGTGAAGGCGCTGATGGCGGTGGCGAACGAGCTCCCGTTCTGCAGCAGCTTGACCTTCTCCGCGGCCGGGGTGCTGGCGCTGAAGAACTTCTCCCAGTTGGCGGTGATCTGGGCCGCCGCGCCGGAGGTCGTCGCGGTGCCCGAGCTGCTGGTCGCGGCCGCGGTGCCGCCGGAGGAGGCCGGGGCGGAGGCTGTTGCGGAGGCCGGGGTACTCGAGGACGAAGCCGTCCCGGACGAACCGGAGCTGCTGCAGGCGGTCGCCGTCAGCGCGAGCGCGAGGCCCAGCGCCGGCAGCAGAGCAATCCGGCGAGCCACGAGAGTGAATCGCATGGACACGCCTCCTTAAGTCTGGAGTCGGATGCGCCCCGCAAATGCCGCCGCTATCAGCCAGCCTGCAGGGCTTGTTCAGAGTCTGCACCGAATGCTCCCGCTAGGCGGCCAGTCAGCCGCTGCTGGCCGACGCGCACGTCAGGGTAGCCAGCCCCGGAAAGGCGACGGCCCAGCCACCAGAGCTGGCGATGGCGGACTTACCAGCGGAAATGGACGAACACGCGGCCGAAGTTCTTCGAGTCCTTCTCGATCCGGTGATATTTCGCCTTGATCTCTTTTTGCTCAAGAAACCGCAGTACGTGCTTTTTGAGCTGTCCGGAACCCTTGCCCGGGATGATCTCGACCAGCGGTGCTTTCTTCGCCACCGCTTCGTCGATGATGGCCTGCAGCGCCCGGTCGATGTCCTGCCCGCGGTTGTAAATGTCGTGCAGGTCAAGCTTGAGCTTCATGGTCACCGCCCTTTGGCCACAGTACCGCGATGATGGCCGCCACTGTAGCGGCCGGATCCGGGCCAGGGGCCACGCAGATCACCCGCTCGTCCGGCTGCGGCGGTTCGAGCGCGTCGAACTGGCTGGAGAGCAACTGCTGGGGAAAAAAATGGCCGTGCCGGGCGGCCAGCCGCGCGACCAGCACCTGCCGGTCCACGGTCAGGAAGATCATCTGTGCCTGGGGGCGGCCGCCGAGCAGCACATCCCGGTAGGAGCGCCTGAGCGCGGAGCAGGTGATCACGCCGGGCTGGTTCCGCGCGATCTCCTGGTCCATCCAGGCCGCGATGGCCTGCAGCCAGGGCAGGCGGTCCTCGTCGGTCAGCGGGATCCCGGCCCGCATCTTCGCGATGTTCGCGGCCGGGTGGAAGTCGTCGGCGTCGGCGAAGGGCCAGCCCAGCCGCCCGGCAAGCATGGCGCCCACCGTGGTCTTGCCGCTGCCCGACACCCCAGCCACGATCACGATCATCAGGCCTGGATTCTAGCCAGCCGGTCTGCGGCTGGTCCTCGGGCCGCCGGGGAGATTTTTCCCCGATCGGGGTCCATAATCGTCTGATGGTCCAGGACCAGGCCTGACCTTGACCTTTCACTCACGGGAAGCCGCTCATGCCCTTGACCCGGCCGCGCCATTGGGTGCGCTGGCTCATCGGGGCCATCGTCGTGGTCGCCGCGCTGGCGGTGGCCGGGCCCTTCGTCTACATCCATTTCTTCAACGGCAGCACCCCGGCCGCGCTGTCGCTGTCCCCGTCCGCGGGATCCTCGTCCGCGGCATCCTCGTCTGGCGCGCCGGCCGGGTCGCCATCCGCGGCCCCGGGCGATAGCGGGACGGTGTCCGGCACCTGGACCGTCGGGTCCGGCTCCGTGGTCGGCTACCGGGTCAATGAGGTGCTGCTCGGCCAGAACACCACCGCCGTCGGCCGGACCTCCTCCGTCACCGGGAGCCTCACCCTGGCGGGCAGCACGGCCACGGCCGCGTCGTTCCGCGTGCCGATGGCCACCGTCCATAGCGACAAGAGCCAGCGAGATGCCCAGTTCGACGGCCGGATCATGGACGTAGCCAGGTACCCGACCGGGTCGTTCGCGCTGACCGGCCCGATCAGCCTGGCGCCGCTGCCGGCCCTAGGCACGGTCCGCAGCTACACCGCGCACGGGAAGCTGACCCTGCACGGCACGACCCGCGCGGTCACATTCACGCTGACCGCCGAGCGGACCGCGGGCGGTACGCAGCTCAAGGTGGCCGGCGACATCCCGGTGCTGTTCTCCGCCTACAACATCCAGAACCCCAGCCTGGGCGGCTTCGTGACCACGCAGGATCACGGCCTGCTGGAGTTCCTCCTGGTTTTCACCAGGAGCTAGAACACCTCGTAGCCCACGACGACCTCGCCGATGGCTGGTGCCGCGGAATGAACTAGCCGGCGCCGCTGTTATCCGGTATAGTTATATCTAGATGGTGCTCGCATTGGCGAGTAAGGGCCCATCAAGTGGCCACCCATCAGCTCCGTCTAACCGGCGTCGAGCGTCTCAAATAATTTACCGCCAGTTTCATCCTGGCTATCGGCCCAGCTAGAGCCGGGCTCCATCAGCTTCAGCGTGCGCGAATTCAGCGTGCTCGCTTATCCCCGTAAAGGAAAATTCATCATGACAGCAGTAATTCAAGAAAACCCCGCCCCGCCCCCGGCCGTCACCGAGCCCGCCGCTTTCCCGGTGTCCGGAATCCTCGACATTGCCGACGGTCACGCCTTCGTGCGGACCTCCGGCTACCGCCGTGGCCCGGCTGACGTGCACGTCTCGGCCGGCCAGATTCACCGGTACGGTCTCCGCAAGGGCGACCAGATCGACGGTTCGGCCCGCCCGGCCGCCCGCGGCGCCAAGTTCCCCGCACTGGCCGGGGTCACGGCCGTCAGCGGCCAGTCCCCGGACCTCGCCGCGGGCCGCCCGGACTTCGACGACCTGACGCCGCTGTACCCCGACGAGCGGCTGCGGCTGGAGGACGGCGACGCGTCCGCGACCTCGCGGATCATCGACCTGATCGCCCCGATCGGCAAGGGTCAGCGCGGCCTGATTGTGTCCCCGCCCAAGGCCGGCAAGACCATGGTCCTGCAGGCCATCGCTACCGCGATCGCCAACAGCCACCCCGAAGTGCACCTGATGGTGGTGCTGGTCGGCGAGCGTCCCGAAGAGGTCACCGACCTGCGCCGCTCGATCCGCGGCGAGGTCGTCTTCTCCACCTTCGACCAGGACGCCGACGATCACATCCGGGTCGCCGAACTGGCCATCGAGCGGGCCAAGCGCCTGGTAGAGCAGGGCCGCGACGTGGTCGTCCTGCTCGACTCCATCACCCGGCTCGGCCGCGCCTACAACCTGGCCGCCCCGGCCAGCAGCCGGACCCTGGCCGGCGGCGTCGCCGCCTCGGCCCTGCAGCCCCCCCGCCAGTTCCTCGGCGCCGCCCGCAACGTCGAGGACGGCGGCTCGCTCACCATCATGTCCACCGCGCTGGTCGACACCGGCTCGCGCCTGGACGACGTCCTGTTCGAGGAGTTCAAGGGCACCGGCAACATGGAGCTGCGGCTCCGCCGCGAGCTGGCCGAGAAGCGCATCTTCCCGGCCATCGACGCCATGCCCTCCGGCACCCGCCGCGAGGAGCTGCTGCTGGCGCCCGACGAATATCAGGCCGTCGGCAAGCTGCGCCGGGCCCTGGGCGGCCTGGACTCCCAGCAGGCGCTCCAGCTCCTCATCGACAAGACCCGGGACACCGCCTCTAACCCGGAGTTCCTCCGCCAGGTCCAGCGGGCCAGCTGACAGCGGTCCGTAACCACAGCGCGCGAACCTCAGCGCGCGAAACCGCGCTGGCGTCGTCCCGCTAATCCGTCGTCGAGGCGCCTGGCCACGTGCAGCACCGCGCCCCAGTGCCGCCGCACCGAATGTCCCGGCCGCATGGCCAGCCGCCGCCGGATCTCCCCGTACAGCCGCTGCCGCTTCCACTCCGCCATGGCGATGTGCCCGGAGAACGTGCTGAGCAGCTCGATGTACTCCTCGGCGCCGTAGACCCGCTCCCAGTCGTAGTACCGGATCGCGATGACCTCGAACAGGCCGCTGGCCTCGATCTCGGCCCGGTCGTCGGGCTGCTCCCCGGGCCGCAGCTGCCGCTCGCCCGGCTTGAAGCCCTCACCGATCTCGTCGTAGATGTCCTGGATCTCGGCGAAAAACGGATCCCCGTCCGCGGGAAACACGTGACCCGCGCTCCAGATGGCCAGGTGCCCGCCCGGGCGCAGCGCCTGCCACGCCCGCGGATAGCGCAGGGCGGGATCGATCCAGTGCCAGGCCGTGGCCGCAAAGACCAGGCTCACCGGCTCGCTCGGCTGCCACTCCTCGAACTGCCCCTGCACCACCTCCACCGGGTATCCGGCCAGGTTGCGCCGGGCTACCGCGGCCAGCTCGGCGCCGAGTTCCACGCAGGTGATGCGGAAGCCGCGCTCGGCCAGCGGCCGGGTCGCCTTGCCGGTCGCGCAGCCTATCTCGAGCAGGTGGTCACCGGGAGCCAGGCCGGTGAGGGCGATAAGGTCGTCGAACAAGGCCGCAGGGTAGCCGGGCCGGACCCGGTCGTAGATCTCGGCCGCCTGGTCGAAAGTCTGCCGGAGCTGCTCGCGCTCCTCGTCCGCCTGCACCGGGCAAGTATGCCACCGGTGTTTCTGCTATAACGTTGCCGTCCGGGAGGTGGCAGCTGAGGACCTGGCGGGCCGGGGTCATCCGGCGTCTAGCGCATCCCGGGCGAGGCTTCACCCAGGGGCTGATCACCGACGGCGGCATGGTGTGGGAGTCCACCGGCGGCTACGGGAACTCGGCGCTGTGCCGGTACCGGCTGGGCGCCGGCCAGCTAGAACAGCGCGCCGCGCTTGACGCCGGCCTGTTCGGCGAGGGCATCTGCCGGACCGGAGACGTCATCTGGCAGCTGACCTGGCAGGAGCGGGTCGCCCTGCGCTGGGACGCCGCCACCCTTACCCTGGCCGGGCAGGTCCGCTACAACCGCCAGGGCTGGGGCATCTGCGCCGCGGCGGGATACGTCGTGACCAGCGATGGGACCAGCGAACTGGTCCGCCGCGACCCGCTGGACCTGGCCCCGCAAAAGGTGATCTACGTCCGCTGCGCGGGCCGCCGGGTACTGGGCCTGAACGACCTGGCCTACACCGGCGGGACGATCTGGGCCAATGTGGCCGGCACGGCGTGCCTGGCCGGCATCGACCCGGATAGCGGGGAGGTCACCGACATCGTCAGCGCCCGCCGGGCCGCCGAACGTCACCCGGACCCGCAGGCGATCCTGAACGGCATCGCCGCGTTGCCCGCGGCCGGGGAGTTCCTGCTGGCCGGCAAGAACTACCGTTCCCTCCGGCACGTGCGGCTGAAGCCGGCCCGGATCAGGGACGCCCAGGAAGGGCTGCTGTCCGGCTGGAGCCACTGAACCTGAACCGGCCCACGCTGAGCTGTCCTAGGCTGGGCCGCAGCGGCTTGTCGGTGTAGCCGCCATCGGCCAGCCCGGCCCGTCGCTCGAACACGTTGCCTGAGCCGAAGTCGCCGGTCAGGGTCCAGGACACTCCCGCCGCGACCAGGTAGAGCGGCACCATGACCACCCCGCCGCACCAGGCGTACTGGCTGGCGTGCCGGGACTCGTGGCGGAACAGGGCCGAGCCCGCCGGGAGCGTGTCCATCCGGGTGACGATCACGTTGCCGAGGCAGAACGCGGGGGCTGGCGGCACCGGCAGCCGGTATCCGGTGCCGGTGAACAGCCCGTCCGCGCCGCGGGTGAGCCGGGCCCGGCCGAGCGCGGCGACGCCCAGGCCGGCCAGGGTCGACCCGTTGACCAGGTTGATCACCTGCCGCACGCGCAGGGCCGGCTGCACCGCTGGTCCCGTCCCGGCGTCAGGACTGGTCCGGGTTGTGCCCGTTCAGTCCAGGCTGCTCGGAGTCGCCGGCCACCACGCTCGCTGCCCACGGCGGCGGCGCGGGTGCAGGCGATGGCATGGACAGCCCCTCGGCACTGTGCTCGCGGTGCGCCCGTGCCGCTGACTGGTGGTAGGCGTCGAGCGAGGCCATGAACTCCTCGTCGGCGTACGGACGGCCATCGACCAGCGGGCCCTGGGTGTGCTCCAGCACGGCGACGACGTCCTCGCCGCTCAGTGTCTTGTGCGTCTCCAGCGCGTGGGCCAGGGCCAGCACGTGCTTCCGGTTCTCCACGAGGATCTCGGCGACCCGGTCCAGCAGCGTGGTCAGGTTGTCCTCGATCCGGTCGGCCAGCGCCCGCCGGGCGATCGCCTCGGCGTCCTGGCCCTTCTTCAGCGTGCCGCCGCGGCCGCCACCAGGCGAGCCGACCTCCAGCCGCTTGGCCGTGGAGTACGAGGACACCGTGGTGCCCATGCCCCAGAAGCCCTCCATGAACGAGGCGACCGTGGTGGCCGACTCCAGGTCACCGGATACCCCGGAGGAGCTGTCGGACTCGAAGAACATCCGTTCCCCGGCCAGCGAGGCCAGCGACACCAGGATGTCGGTCTCATACTCGCTGCGCCACCGGGTGAACTGGTCCTCAGGCGGGATGCTGGCCACCATGCCGAGGTAGTCGCTGCCCTTCTCGATCGTCGCGATGTCGATCTCCATGTGCTGGCGGGTGCGGAAGGCCACCAGCGCGTGGCAGGCCTCGTGCACGGCCACCGCGTGCCGCTCGCGCTCGATGTACTCCACATCCTCCGGCGGCCCGAGCTCCTTGAGCTGCTTGGCCCGGATCACGTCCGGCCAGGTAATCACGTCCCGGCCGTTCCTGATCGCGGTGATCAGCGCCTCGTTGACCAGGTCCTTGATGGTGGCGCCGGTGGCGTACGGGGTAATCGTGGCGAGCTTGTCGATCTGCTCCGGGGTCAGCTCGTTCTGGACCTTGGACAGGTAGCCCTCGTAGGTGCGGATCCGGCCTGCCTTGGACGGGTAGCCGACCTTGTAGATGCGGTCGATGCGGCCGGGGCGCAGCAGCGCCTCGTCCAGCGCTGACGGCATGTTGGTCGCCATCATGACCAGGATCCGGTACTTGGGCGGCGGCTTGGGCCGCATGCCGAAGACCCGCCGGACGTAGCGGTTGACGAAGCCGCGCGGCTTCTTCAGCCCGGACAGCTCGGTGAGCAGCGCCTGCAGCGTGCCCATGCCGCCACCGCCACCGCCGTTCATCATGCCGCCGACCATCTGCTTGCTGCGCCGGGTGTCCGGCTCGTCTGCCATATCGGACGCCATGGCGTGCTGGAACAGCCGCTGCTGGGTGTCGGGGGACAGGTAGGAGAATCCGTGGCAGCCCGCGTGCGTGAACGGTGCCGGGGTAGCGGGCCCCTGGCCGCCGACCCCGGGCTGGGCCAACTGGCCGCGGTTGCCCAGCGAGTCGGCCTCGTCGAAGAACACGATCACCCCGCCGTAGCGGAGCGCGAGCCGGCGCAGCTTGCGGAATAGCGACTTGACCTTGAGGATGCCGACGCCCATGAACATGTTGATGAACGCGCCCGGGTCCACGAATACGTACGGCCGGCCGGTCTCGCCCGCCACCGCCTCGGCCATCAGCGTCTTGCCGGTTCCTGGCGGTCCCCACAGCAGCAGGCCGCCCGGCACGTAGCCGCCCCGCTCCTCGACCACCTCGGGGTTCTCCAGGAACAGGATGTTCTCCTTGACCCGCTCGAGCACGTGGTCCTGACCCCAGACGTCGGTGAACCGGGTCTTGATGTCGTCGGGGAAGTACACGTCCACCCCGCCGCGGGACATGAACCAGAACAGGGCGACGAACTGGAGCACGACGAACAGGAGCGTGAAGGCGATCTGGATCACGAACGGCAGCACGTGCCAGAGCAGCTCCGGGCCCTTGAGCAGGGCCAGGACCGGGCTGGTGTGGATGATCTTGCCGGTCACCACGGCGATGATGGCGATCCAGACCACCCAGGTCACGATCCGCCAGATCCGGAACCGGGACCAGTCCGAGATCCGGCGGTGGGTGAACCGCTCGAACCCGCCGAAAACGGTCGTGGTCCAGAACCGGTAGTACGCGCGCGAGTGCTCGCTGATCAGGAAGTGAATCTGCCGGATCACTTCCAGGCCGCCGAGGACGAACACCCACCAGCCGGTCCGGACCTCGATCCGCATCGCGTCCACGAACGGCACGATGGGGTTGTTGGCCATGACCGACCAGACCAGCACGAACCAGAGCAGCGCCAGCAGGAGCAGGAACTTGATCCGGTCCCAGAACGCCAGCGGCTTGCGGGTGGGCCGGTCGTCATCGCGCGGGCGGGCGCCGGGCGGCGGCAGCCCTGCGACGTCGGTGCTGGCGGCCTGAGCCTTGCTCATCCTTGGCTCCTGACGGTAAACGACGACATCACGTCGTTGATCTGGGTCCGGTCATCGCTGTAGCAGCTGGTAGTGCAGTGCAGCACCAGAAGATAAACGACGGTCTGGTCGGCGTTGGTGAGGGCAATCTCGTCGAAGGTGTCCGTGACCCCACCGGTGTAGGTGTAGTCGTAGGTCTCCCGGACCCCGTGCACGCCCTGGCCGGGCGTGAGCACCTGGTCCCGGATCTGCTTGAAATCGGTGAACGGGGGGTTTTCCGCGGCCAGTTCCTGCCGCGCCGTCGAGGTCACGGGCAGGAACGAGTCGCGCAGGGAGTCATAGGACAGCGAAGCGCTGCCGGTGGAGCTCAGGTCCCCGACCTCGGCGAAGACGAACGGGTGCGTGGTGTCGAAGGAGAAGAAGTCGCTGGCCAAGGGCTTGGCGCCGCCCTCGTAGGCCACCGTCCAGCCGGCGCCGGAGCCACCCGTCGCGGACTTCAGCTCCGAGTTCAGCGCCGACGCGCTGATCTGATGCCAGCCGTCCGGGACCTTGAAATAGGTGCTCTGGCTGGAGTTCGCCACGTAGTTGTAAGCGGGCGCGCCACATCCGGTCAGGACAGCCCCGAGGAGGATGGCGGCGCAACCCCCGACGAGGCCCTGTGTGACGCGGTGGGCCTGACTCGCCAAGAGGTGCGACCTCCACGTAGGACTACGTAGTGTCAATTATGACGCCTTCGTAGGCAATGGTACAGGCCGCCAACCGGGCCTGATTCAGCCCGGCAGCGGGAGTAGCAATGAGTGTGGTCCTGATTCCATTCCGTGCGCAACGTTAAACCATCGGCGCGGCGTGGTGGCTATCACAGGGCTGGGCCGCCGGCTAGCGTGCGCGTTCATTGCCATCGATGTCGGGGAAATCGAGAAAGGCGCACCGATGACTGCACCGGAAATTCAGCTGGAGATCGACCGGACCCGCGAGCGTCTGGGCGAGACGGTAGAGGAACTGGCTTCCCGCGCGGACGTGAAGGCCCGGGCCCTTGACAAGGCGGCCGAGGTCAGGGCCATGGCCCAGGATAAGGCGACCGAACTGTCCGGCCGGGTGCGCCGCAGCCAGGCGGTGCAGCGCCGCTGGCCGCTTGCGGTGGCGGCCGGTGTCCTGGTGGTCGGTACGGGTCTGGCCGTCCGCCGCTGGCGCCGCAGCTGACACCGGCCGGCCCGCGGGCCCAGCGCTAGGGTGGGCCATGGACGTGATCCGCAGTGTCGGGCTGTTCACCGCGGCCGGGCTTGCCGAGATCGGCGGGGGTTACCTGATCTGGCGCTGGCTGCGCGAGGGTGCCCCCTGGTGGGCCGGCCTGGCGGGCGCGGTCATCCTGGTGGTGTACGGCATCATCCCGACCTTCCAGTCCAGCGCGGACTTCGGCCGGGTCTACGCCGCCTACGGCGGGGTGTTCGTGATCATGAGCCTGCTCTGGGGCTGGGGCCTGGACGGGCGCCGCCCGGACGGCTACGACTGGCTGGGGGCAGCCATCGTGGCGGCGGGTGTGGCCGTGATCTTCTTCAGCCCGCGGCACTGACAGCGTCCAGGACACTAGACGGATGATCACGAGTACTCCTGACCCGCACGGCGCGCACGGCTCGCGGGATCCGCTCGGGCTGGCCGCGGACGCCCCGCTGCTGGCCGCCTGGCTTGACTGGACGGGGCGGGCCGAGGCCGGGCAGCTCAACCCGATGACCACGCCTGGCCATAAGTACCGACTGGACCTCGTCGGGTCGGTGGTGGCCGGGGACGCGCCGCTGTACGGCGCGCTGGACGCGATCAAGCATGCCGACCAGCTGCGCACCGAGGCCGAGGGCCGGGCGGCCGCGCTGTGGGGAGCCGACTGGTGCCGGTTCTCGGTCGCCGGGTCAACCCACGGCAACCAGGCGTTCTGCCTGGCCATCGGCCAGCCCGGGCAAGAAGTGATCATCACCCGGACCCTGCACAGGTCGCTGCTGCTCGGCCTGGTCATGGCGGGGTTGCGGCCAGTCTGGGTCCGGCCCGAGATCGACCCGGGTTCCGGCCTGCCCGCCGCGGTGGCGGTGCAGACGGTCAGGGACGCCCTGGCCGCGCACCCCGGTGCCTGCGGGGTGATCCTGGGCGACCCGTCCTATATCGGCACCACCGGTGACCTGGCCGGACACGCCCGCGTCGCGCACGAGGCCGGGGTGCCACTCATCGTGGACGCTGCCTGGGCCGCCTACCTGGGCTTTCATCCGGACCTGCCGGCCCACGCCATCGCGGCCGGCGCGGACGCCATGGTGACCAGCGCGCACAAGACGCTGCCCGCTTACACTCAGGGCGCGATCGTGCTGGCCCGGACCGAGCGGCTGGATGAGAACCGGCTGGAGCGGGCGTTCGACGCGACCCACACCACCAGCCCGGCCGGATCCATCATGGCCAGCATCGACGCGGCCCGGGCGCTGCTGGCCCGGGACGGGGAGCAGCTGTGCGGCCGGCTGCTGCGGGGCGTGGCCGCGGCCCGCAAACGGCTCCGCGAGGTGCCCGGGATCGACGTGCTGGACGGGCCCGGCGTGGACCCAGCCAAGCTGGTCGTGCTGCTGGCCGGGACCGGCGCGCACGGCGGCCAGGTGGAGGCCGACCTGATCGCGGCGGGCATGCCGGTGGAGATGGGCGACCGGGACACCGTGGTCCCCATCGTGACCGTGGGCGACGACGAGGACCGGATCGCCCGGTTCACCGAGGAGGTGATCGCCTCGGTCGAGCGGCGCCGCGGCCGCCCGCGCCGTCCGGCCGCCTGCTGCGTGGCCTGGCCGCGGCCCGCAAGCGGCTGCGCGAGGTGCCGGGCCTCGACGTAC
>JBAPYC010000948.1:0-1818 GCA_049284535.1 Streptosporangiaceae bacterium | reverse complement strand
CGCCGGAGATGGTCATCGGGCTGCAGGGTCTCGGGCGCTCGCTGGCCGGGGCGATCGGCGCGGCGGTGGCGCTGCTCGCGGTGGCCCCTGAGCTGGTGCCGGTGGCGCTGCTGGCCCTGCTCCCCGGCTGGATCGCCAGCGGCCGCCGGGGCCGCGCGTTCTACGCGTTCGGGATCATCATGACCCCGCGCGACCGCGAGCGCAGCTACCTGGCCAGCCTGCTGACCCAGCGCGATCCCGCCAAGGAGGTCCGGGCGTTCGGCCTGGCCGGCTTCCTGCGGGCCCGGTACGACCGGCTCTACGACGAGAAGATGGCCGAGATGCGCCGTATCTCAGCCCGGCAGTTGCGCGGCATGGCTGTGGCCGATCTGGCCAGTTCGGCCACGATCGCGATCGCCATCGCGGTGATCGTCTGGCTGGCCGTCACGCACCACCTGGCGCTGTCCTCGGCCGCGGCCGGCGCGGCCGCGCTGGTCCTGCTGGGCCAGCGGCTGTCCTTCGCCGGGCAGAGCGCCGGGATGCTGCAGGAGTCGGCGATGTTCATCGACGACTTCCTGGCGTTCACCCGGGAGGCACCTGCTCCCCCGCTGGCGCTCGAGGCGACGGAGCGGGGGCGGGAGGCAGCTGCGTTCGGCCTGATTGAGGCGGAAGGGGTGACCTTCAGTTACCCGGGGTCGGAGCGCGTCGCCCTGCGCGGCGCGTCCCTGCGGATCGAGCCGGGCGAGGTGGTCGCGCTGGTGGGGGCCAACGGGTCGGGCAAGACCACGCTGGCCAAGCTGCTGGCCGGGCTGTACCTGCCGGGTGAGGGGCGGGTTTGCTGGGACGGGCGGGACACGCGGGAGCTGGACCGGCGGACTCTGCTGAGCCGCTCGGCGCTGGTGTTCCAGGATTTCATCCGGTACGCGCTGTCCGCCGGGGACAACATCGCGCTCGGGCGGCACGAGCAGGCCTTCGATACCGAGGCGATCGTGCGGGCGGCCGGGCAGGCCGGGGCGGACCGGGACATCGGGTCGCTGCCGGACGGGTTTGACACGCTGCTGGGACCGGCGTTCTTCGGCGGGACCGACCTGTCGACCGGACAGTGGCAGCGGCTCGCGCTGGCCCGGACGTTCTTCCGGGATGCGCCGCTGGTCATCCTGGACGAGCCGACCGCCGCGCTGGACGCCAAGGCCGAGCACGAGCTGTTCGGCAAGATCGGGGAGCTGTTCGCAGACCGTTCGGTGCTGCTGATCTCGCACCGGTTCTCCACGGTGCGCTCCGCCGACCGGATCTACGTGCTGCGGGACGGGGCCGTGGTGGAATCAGGGACGCACGAGGAGCTGATGGCGGCGGACGGGACCTACGCGGAGCTGTTCACGCTGCAGGCGCTGCCGTACCAGTAGAGGCGGCTGGGGCGGGTTGGGGCAGGCTGGCGGGGGTCTCGGCAGCGGCGACTTCGGTGGCGGCGACTTCGGTGGCGGCGCGGATGAAGGCGGCGATGGCGCGGGAGCGGCTGGCGGCGGGCCAGGCGGCGACGACCTCGCTGGGGCTGAGGTCGGTGACCGGGACGAAGGCCAGGTCGGCGGAGGGATTCTGGGTCGCGACCGAGGCGGGGACGTAGGCGACCGCGCCGCCGAGGCGGACGGCGTCCAGGAGCTGGCTGATGTCGTTGATCTCGGGGCCGTCCGGTCGTGCGGTGCCGGTCGATCCCGCGGTGTCGGTGCCGGGGGCGTCGGTGCCGGGGGCGTCGGTGCCGGTCCAGTAGGCGGCGGCGACGGGGTCGGGCGGGCCGGCCCAGTGCGGCATGGGCTGGCCGGTCAGGTCGGCGCGGCGCAGGTG
>JBAPYC010000947.1:0-10378 GCA_049284535.1 Streptosporangiaceae bacterium | reverse complement strand
GGAGTCGTGGGCTGACCTGGGCCGGCCGGGGCGTAAGGAGGGTAGGGCGGATATGGCGGGTACGGCGGGTAAGGCGGATACGGCGAACCCGGGGCGCCTGGCGAGGTCGGCGGGTAGGGCGCTGGCGGCGGATAGGGGGCCGGCGGGGGGTACGGGGCGGCAGCGCTTTCGGCGCTCGTCGATGGCGGGTTCATCTCAGGTCACATCTCATTCTCACGGTGTCCGGTTATGGCCTGCTGGTCCATGTGTGCCTCAATGACCGAGGAAATCGAGCGGCAGTATCGAGGCATAGATGAGGCGCTCGCCATAAGCGGGTCCTGCTGGCGGCGCACTGGCGGGAGGGTCGATTTCGATGAGCTCCGACTCGCGTATGACGACGCGGAACGCGCCAGTCCCGAGCCGGGCTGCGGAGGAGATCGTGCCTGACCACAGCACAGCCGCCGACGGAAGCGGCGGCGGGGAATCCTCGGTGACCGATACCCGGCCGGCGGGCGCAGGCACCCAGCCGAGATCGGTCCCGATATTCTCCGCGTGCTCCTCCACGGTCACGGTCACGACCGAGCGGGTCGGCCCCTGTGGTGCGGGACCGCCGATGACGAGCCGGGCCCGGGCGGGTGAAGCCGGGTCGACCGTCAGTGACGCTGACCTCGTGGGGGTGAGCTGGGCGAAGTCAGCGAGGACAACATGTGAGAGCTCGACGCCGCCGATGGAACTCGGCTGGTAGCGTGCGAGCGCGAGCCGGATGAAAGGCTGGTACGCGTCCGCGGCGTCCAGCTCGATATCGCAGTACCACAGGCCCCGGGTCGCATCGAACGCCACCTCATGCCCGGCGACGTCGACTGGCAGCGGCGTCTCCGCGAGAGTCAGCCCGGTGGCGGTGAAGGTGGCCGCGCTGAAATCCGCAATGCCAGGCACGGGATCGAGCGAGTCCGAGGCCCAGATCGGGTCCAGCCCCCACTGGGTAAAGAACTCCTTGTACTTCTCCCGCGCGACGTCATCCGGAGCCGGGGCTGGCTGCGACTCCGGCCACAGCACGACTCCGAGCAGCTCGCCTTGCCCGGAGGAGTACCACGGGCGGTTCAGGTAAACCCGGAGCCCGTTCCCGAACCGTACTTCTGACTTCAGGTTGGTGGACTCCTGCCGCTCCCAGCCGAAGGTCGGGACGACGTACACGATGTCCGGCGGGAGCGGGCGGGCCGAGCTGGGCACCTCGACCATGATCGGGGCACTGGTGCGGGTGAAGACGAGTCCCGGTTCGGTGAAGTACTCCTGGAACCGTGAGCTGGCCACGGCCCGGTACTGGATGCACCGGTGCTTGGTGTCTCCCAGCTGGTGAACGGGCGCGGCGACGTCACCTGGCGGGGCAACGTCCTGCAGTTCGTCGAACGGCGCCGCGAACCACAGCGTGTCGATCTCAGGGATATACACGGCCACGGTCCGCTGCTGCGCGACATCCGCGACGATGGCACCGGCGTCCAGGGATCCGAGCGGGATGCGATCCACGTGCGATGCCGCCGGTGTGCGGGTCGGCGCGGGCTCAGAGGTGTCGTCGAGCCACTCGGTCCAGGCGGCGTCGATGTCGATCGCCGCGGTGCTCTTGCCGTTGATCTGCAATGCGCCGAGCAAGACGGTGGCGTGCGACCCGACGTAACGCCAGGCGGTGATCTCCCAGAAGGCGTTGCTCAGCGCTGGCACCGCGGCCGGGTCCTCGGGGTGATGAACGATCGGGAGACGGCTCCAGCTGGGCCGGCCCAGCGGCTGCTGGACGGCATGAACGAAGGTCACGTCTAGCTGCGGCGTGATCATCCCGTACACACCGTCAAGGACAAGGCGTGTGAGCAGGGCCAGCTCATCGGTGAGCTGAACGATGCCGGTCCCTGACCCCTGCTGCAGCGCGAGGGCCTGGGCCGCCTCATAGAGCTCGAGGACCCAGCTCCATACGCCGAGCACGTCAAGGTCGGACGGGTCGACATAACAGCTGACACCGACCGTCACGCTCTCCGCCTTGCCGAGCGTTACGGTCAGCACCCGTTCGGCATCCAGCCAGGCCGGCGTGCTCTGGCCGTCGGCGAGGCGGACCCGGAACGCGCGGGAGTCCGGCCAGCCGGCCTGGAATCCGATGTGCGTGACCGAGCCGGCCACGGGCTGAACGTCCGGGGGCGCGGCGTAGGAAAGAGTGCCGCCGGCCACCGTCCCCCGGGTGCCAGCCGGGGTGTTCGGCAGGTTCGCGAAGGCGGCCCCGCGGGCGAGCGGGTCGGGGAAGTACGGCACCGTGAGCTGGCTGGGCGCCTCGATGGGCGTGCCGTTCACCGTGGGGAACTCGCCACGATCGCGCTCGATGATCATGCTGTAGATCGCCGGGTCGCCCCGGAGATAGCCACGGGAATCGTCGAGCATGCCGTGATGCTCGGCGAGCAGCACCGAGGCCCGGGGCGGGGCGACGTGCCGCTCGTCTTCCTCGGTCGCCGGCACCGCGTCGAGAGACGGGTCGGTGTTGTGACTGCGGATGACGAGCTGAGCGTGCGATCCGCCAGGTCCGGGCGTGGTGCGCAGCACCAGCACCGGCGGCCCGACCGGTTCGAACCGAAGATAAGGCAGGGTGGCACCGGCGCCGGGGGCAACGACCGGTTCCGGGGCGGACGTTTCCAGGCCGACGCTATGGCCGGCGAGGTCGACGGTCCTGGCCCGCACCTGGTACCGGTCGCCGAAACGCAGCTGCGGCAGCGAGCCGGGATGCGCCGCGAACGTAGTGGTCATCTTGAACGGCGTGACCGGCGAACCCACCGTCGGATCCTGATCCGCCGCCAGGTCAGGGTCGGGACTGCGGTTGAGCGGGATACCCGGCCGCGGGGCGGACAGGCTCCAGCCATTCCAGCGCGCCACCCGCTCGTGGACGTAGAGGTCGGTTCCTGGCTGCGGCGCGCCGGCCGCCGCGGCCACGGGGTCGGTCTTGCGGGTCGGGTCGTCAGCCGGCTGGGTGACGGCGAGCTGGGTGAAGCCTTCCTCGTCCGTCGTGTTCACGGCGACGTCGGCCGCCGCGCCGAATCGGTAGCTGCCGTCCCTGCGGTGCAGCGAGTGCCACTGAGACGTGCGCGCCGACCAGATGTCGAGCCGGTATCCGCGGACGAGGTCCAGGGCATTGAGCGGGCGAGAGCTCTGCCCGCTGGCCAGTGCGGCCTCGAAGGCCTTGTTCGCCTTGATGGCGGCCAGCAGCTGCTCCGCCCGGCCGTTGGCGATCAGCGAGATGCCTGCGGAGCGCAATGACGGCAGCACCGGCTCAATCGAGGTACGTGCGAAGGCGACGTTGTCGGCGAGCGACATGGCCTTGAGCAGCGCTCCGTCCAGGTCGATCTCGACCAGCTGGAACGAATCCGGATCGAGGACGAGGAACCCCCCGGCGACATCCGCAGCGGGAAATTGCGAGCCGCCAGGCGCGGCTGCCGGAGCGGCGGCAAAATCTTGCCCGTTCCGGACATATGACGTCTGAAGTGATGTAACGGCCGGCCTGACCGACCACGTCCAGCCGGGACTGACGGCGCTGACCGCCACGGTGAGGTAACTGCCCCCGGAGGGAGAGGGCGGGCAGAACGAGGCCGGAAGTTCCACCGGGAAGACCAGGCCAAGGGCGGCCAGCAGCGCCGGGTAAGCCGACAGCGCGCTTACCGCCTTGTGGAAATCGAGCAGGCGCGCGAACTCCTCCGGGGTGTGCGGCAACGGCGGGCGATTGCTGGCCGGAGGCAGGTGGTGATAAAGCGCGAACTGCTCGATCATCGGGCGCGTGCCGCCCGGGCGGGTCAAGGCGGCCTGGACGCCGGCCGCCGGCCCCGGAGCGGGCACCGCGACCTGCGGCTGACCATTGGACCCGTTCCCGCCCAACTGGCTCTGCCACATGGACACGCGCAGGTTGCTCAGCACGTCGTCGAGCGTGGACTCATCGCCGCGCCGGAACGCGAGTTCGGGCAGCAGGGTCTCCAGCAGTCTGCCCGACTCATCGTCCCCCGCGCTCGCCACGAACTGGTAGGCGTATTTGACGAACGCGGCAGCATCGCGCACCGGATAGGACACGAGCAGACGCTGGTCGTAATCGGGCTGCGGGTAGTCGGCGACCGCCGTCCGCGGCGTGAAGATCTCGCGCCAGACGTCGGGCCGCAGTGGTCCCCGGCCGGCCGCCACGGTCGCGGTGCTGGCACCGCATGCCACGCTGAACTCCAGGCCATGCTGGCGGATGAGATCCGGCCAGGCCAGCCAGTCAGGGAACGAGCTGAGCTGGGCCGCTCCGGACAGGCGGGGCGACAGGTAGATGTTGGCCCGCAGCTTGCCGTCCGCGGCGAGGCCAGCGGGCAGCACCACCGCGGTGAGCGTCTGGTCAGCCATGGCCGTCACGCCCCGGCCGGGGCGAATCCTTGCGCGTAACGGCGCCAGTCGTTCGCGGACATGAGCTGGTCGACTTTCGGGTCGCCGCTGCCGGCGCTGAAGCTGCGCTCGACCGAGATCTGCACCGAAGCGCTGAAGAACAGGACGTGCACGGCTACCGTCAGCGTGGCCCGTCCCTCGATCAGGTTCCCGGCCGGAGAGTGCTGCCAGCTGAGGCTGAGATTGAGGTCCAGGGAAATCGAGAGGATGCCGAGCACCGAGACTTCGCCGCCGATATCGATGAACCCGGTGAGATCGGAGTAGCTGCCCTTTAGCTGGAAGTAGATGCCGGCCATGGCGTGCACCGCGCCGCTGGCCACGCCCACGTCGAACGAGTAGTTACCGCCGAACTCAAGCTCGCCTTCGACCATCTGCACGCCGTCAGCGCCGACAATGACATGGACGAAACCGCCACCGCCGAAGATTTCCACGGTCAGCAGGAACGGCTTGGCCCGGCTGGCAAAGCCGAACTCCACGGCGGGCTTGCCGTCGAGGTAAGGCAGATCCACGCCGGCCAGGAATGAGATGTTCTGCAGTGAGAACATCCCGCATGGAATCGACGGGAGGCCGAGGGTGTACGTGACCCGCAACGCGGTGCTGGTGGCCTGAATCGACGGCCCGCTGCCGCCGAATATGCTGGCGGGCAGCACGCGGGCGAGGGACTGCACGAACTGCAGCGTGCCCTCGAAGGCAATGGGATTGCCCGTGGCCAGATCAAGCGCAACGGTGGACTTCGCCCCGTTCGCGGAGTCGAAGCTGATCGACGCGATCCTGAGCGCGATGACCTGGAACAGTGCGAGCTTGAAATTGGACAGCTTTCCGGTGGCCACCGACTGCGGCGGTGTCCCGTCCAGGTTACGGGTGATGGTCACATTCAGCTTGAGGGCCGAGCTCTCGCCATCGTTGAACAAGATGCTGACCGGTGACTCGTCGTAGTCCCTCAGCTGGGGTGCCCAGTTAATGACCGTCACGAGCTGAGTCGGGTGGTGGCGGTCCGGGTGCGGTGTGGTCCTGATCTCGGGCGCGTTCCGGCCTGCGTCCGCCCGCTTGGTGATCTGGTCGACCGGGATGAGACGGCCGAGGTCGATGGTCCCGAAGAGCTTGGCGTCGATGTCGCCGAAGTAAGCAGCCGGGTCGATGACTCCCGCCGCCGCGTCGGCGGGGTCAGCAGATACCAGCCCCTTGCGCGCGGACACGGCGGTGAGCGCTATGTTCGGCCGGGCGAACCCCCCGGCCTTGTCGGCGCTGAACGCCACCGCCGGCGGGAAAGCCACCCCCGGCGGGGTGGCGACAACCAAGGCGAAGACGCCTGCGTTCGGGTCCAGCCTGGACTGCAGGTACGGCCCGTAGAGCTCGATCAACACGGCGACCTGCTGCCCGATGAGCTCGGACAGCGCGGGAATGGTCACCTCGGCGTTATCGAGAACGGGAACGAACGGGGCGGCCGGGGCGGCCGGCGCGGGCTGCGGGATTTCCGCCGTGAAATACAGCGCGGTGGTCTTCAGGACGGTGTCACCCGCCGCCGGGTCCGCGTACGTGACATTCTGGCCCCGCACTACGCAGCGCCGGAGGTCGTTAGCTGCCGCGTAGGCGTCCTTGACGGCGCCGAGATCGGTCTCGCTGAGGCTGACGAAGATGAGCGGCGCGGTGAAGCTGATGTCCGCGCCAGCCAGGTCGCGGGCCGTCACATGAAACTGAACGGGCTGGCCGCCAGCCTCGATCCAGAATGAGGAGGTGCCGATCCAGGTAGGCGGATCAAGATCCGGGCTGGCTTTGGTCTTCATCCGGATGAGGGAAGCCAGCGGCATTTCCCGGCCCTGGTGGGCGAAGGCAGCATCCGGATAGGTCTTCTCGAACTCCCGCGGCACGACGTACAGACGCTGCCTCAGGTAGGCCACGGGCGAGCTGGCCTGGTTGCCGGACTGGCCGCCCGGCGCCAGCACCTTGCGCTCGGTGACCTGTACCAGCGAGGCCTGGAGCCCCAGTGGCCACAGCCATCCTTCGTAGACGATGCGCACATAGTGATCGCGCCCCTGGGTCGCGACGTGGTCCCATTCGATCAGGTCCAGCGCGGGGGGCGTGCCGTGGTAGGTGACCGGATAGGGCCATGCTCCGCGGCTGACCAGCTGTCCCCCGAGGGCGGAGAGAAAGAAGGACTGCGCGTCCGCGGGCACCGGGACGTACGCGGTCGTGGCGCCCTTGGTGTCGGGGACCGTGTAGCCGGTGAAGCCGGAACTGAGCATGACGATCTGGGCCCGGTCCCGGGCCGACATGGCGGCTTTGAACGGGACGTCGTCCTGGTCGTGCCCGGGCACCGTCCCGTCCGCGACGAAGTCCGGTGACCAGACAGCCCGGAACGGCACCGGGGCGCTGCTGCTGGCCTCGGTGAAGTCGCGGCCCGGCCCGTTGACGTGGCCAAGCCGCGTGTGCCACAGCTCAGCTCGCCCGGCATGGATTACCGGCTGACGTGCGTGCGTCCACGCGGGAAGCTCGCCGCCGTGCATGAGATTGGGTGAAACGACGAGCCGGTACGGCAACTCGATAGCTGTCTGGAGTGCCTGCGGTTGGCCGATGGGCGGGCCGGACTTGCCCGTCGCAGCGACGGTGCCCGGCAGCACGTTAGCCGCCGCGGGCAGCACGAGCTCGAACTGTGACCAGTCGAGCAGGCTGACGATGTCATAGCCGACGGCATCGAGCGTCTCCGGCCACTGGAACACCAGGCGGCTCGGTCCCGCCATCCGGGCTCCGGTGGCCCCGACAGCAGGAGGACCCTCCGATTGACCCGGTGGAGCCGGCTGTGCCGGTACCGGCGGATTTGCCTGCGGCGGGTTGAATCCAGGTGCCGGAACCTGCGAAAGCTCGAAAGAGGCCTGTTCCGCTATGGCCTGCGGAGCAAATTGAAAGATCAGGTAGGCAGTTTCGCCTGGCTTTTCGCGGACAAGCTGCGGGTGGCCGGAACCTCCCGGAACTACCTTGAGATTAATGCCTTCGACCTTCAGCGCCAGCAGGTCCTCAGGCCGCAAGATATCAAATGTCACGGCCACAGCAGCCCTCGCCGGTATTTCTCGAAGTCGGTCATCTGATTTCCACTCGGCCTCATGGATCCGCTAGGGCGACGCGGGCGGATACGGCGGATACGGCGGATACGGCGGATAGGGCGGATAGGGAGGGTACGCGGGACACGAAGAATCCGGTGGGTACGGCGGATAAGGCGGGTACGGCGGATACGGGGGGTAAGGCGGATACGGGGGACTCGCTGGAGTCGGGACCGGAGTCGGCGTTGGAGTGGGAGTCGGCGTCGGCGGCGGCGTTGGTACCGGGGTCGGGGTTGGAGTTGGCGTCGGCGTCGGAGTTGGCGGCGTGGGCGCGGGAGTTGGGGTCGGCGCGGGAGTCGGGGTCGGCGCGGGAGTCGGGATCGGGAATTCTGCTGCTGCATTGGCGCACGTTCCCGTGTACGGACCCGGCAGCAAAGGCCCGGTGTCGGGCTCCACTGCGATCGGCACGGGAGACGCCATGGCTGAGTTTCCTCATCGGTCAGCTTTAATTGATCATGAATGCATCAGCGTTCCGATGCCCCGAAAGAAGGGACCGTGATCGCAAATGCAAGCCGCGCCAAGCGACCGGCAAACCCCCTCTTGCTGTGAGCGTGAACCCTTTCAGGTTGGTTGTCAATGCACTTCTTTGGCCAGCTAATCCCGGTTCGCAGGAGCGGCACTTTTTTGTGAGCTCCTTTCCACTCTTTGTAGTCGGCGATCAGTTTTCCCGGCCCCGATACGGGCACGACAGCGCGGCGATGCGCTATGGCCGCGCAGCCTCGAGCGGCGCGGCCGCCCGGCGCGCAGGCGGGGCTGGCCGTACCGTGCGCTCGAGATGGGGCTTGATCCGGGGCATGGCGACGCCGCGCCGGGCCAGGCGAAGGCGGTTGGCCGGGCTCTGCGGCAGGGCCGGAAGCCAGGTGGCACTCCAGGCCCGGGCGTCCAGGGCCGCCGCGTGCTCGACTTCCTGCTCGAGCCCGTCGGCGGCCTTCTTGGCAGCCACCCGCACACTGGCGCCGGTGAAGCCGAAGGCCGCGGCCACGGTGATCAGGCTGGTCCACACCTTGGCCGTGCCGGCGCTCTTGTCGATGGCCAGGAACAGCAGTCCGGCGGTGGCCAGCGCGACGATCAGCACGGCCGGCCAGAAACGGCGCAGGATCGCCCTGACCAGCTGCCCGCTCGTCTTGGCGATCGACTGCCCGGCCTTGATCCAGGCGTCCACGCTTAGCTGGCCGTCCATGTCGGTCTCGCCCGACAGCAGCGCGTACCAGACCGCCCCCTGCGTACGCAGCGCCTGCAGCACCGGCGCCGGCGTCGGGCTGGACTTATCGGTCCCGCTGCCCTGGTTGACGTCGGCCCAGTCCTGCCAGTTCTGCAGCGACCGGCTCACCGTGGCGGCCGAGGCCGGCGGCAGCACGGCACTGGCCTGCGCCAGCCAGGTCTGCAGGGCGGCCATCGGCTGGCGGCCGAACTCTGCCAGGACGAACGTCCCGTCGCCGGCCTGGCCGGGCCGCAGGCAGATGTCGCTGAGCGCCAGGCCCAGCTGATAGGCGCCGAGCTGCTGGTGGTCGGCGGCCAGCGCCTGCAGGATCTCCAGGTGCAGCTGGCCGACCGCGGCGGTGAAGCCGGCGTGGCCGCCCGTTCCCCAGGCGGCCTTGACGCCTGCGCCGGACAGGCCGCCGGGAAGCAGGGACAGCAGCTTGTCCAGCTCGGCGAAGGCCAGGTCGACATAGTCGTCCGTGCCCAGCTCGGACAGGGCGGGCAGGTGCGTCCAGATCTTGTTGTCCGGCTGCCCGGGCGGGCCGAACAGCCGCGCCATCAGCCACCCCAGCGAGAACATCGACCCTGCCGGCAGGGTCTGATCACCAGCCATGTGCCCTCCCGAGCCCGGCGTCTCCATCTACCCGGAGGCGAAGTGGCAGGGCAAAATACACCCTCGTCGCGCTAGGTGGTGGCCGTCAGCCCATGGTCTTGGCGCCGTCCAGGGATTCTCGGATGATGTCGGCGTGACCGGCGTGCTGGGCGGTCTCGGCGATGATGTGCAGGAAGACGCGGCGGGCCGACCGGGTGGCGCCGGGCGGGAACCAGGGCGCCACCGGCAACGGATGCGAGAGGTTCAGGTCGCCCACGGCGGCGACGAGCTCATCGGTGCGGCGGGCCACCTCGGCGTAGTTCGCCAGGACGCCCGCCAGCGTCTCGTCCGGCAGGAGCTTGAACTGGTCGGCCCAGTGCGCGAAGTCGTCCTCGGTCATGTCGGCCGAGCCGCCCAGCGCCGACGGGCCCTCGACGACGAAGTTCGCCCAGCCCCGCTCGATGAACGCGACGTGCTTGATCAGGCCGCCGAGGCACAGCTCGCTCGCGGTCGTGCGCTGCCGGGCCTGCTCGTCGGTCAGGTCGCGGACAGTATGGCGCAGGAACTGCCGGTGGACACGCAGCGCCTCCAGCAGGTCGGCGCGCTCGGGGTCAGCGGCACTGCTCTTCGCGGTGGTCAGGTCGTCCGTGCTTGGGCTGCTCGTGGTCATGGGATGGCCTTTCACTGGCTCGTTCGGTCTGATTCCACGTTAGAACCGATAGCGGTCACTTCCTGACCGCAATTGATCGCCGCGCGTGCCGAGGTTCAGGCCGTCGCGCAGCAGGGCCAGACAGCCAAGCGGGCGCTCCAGACGTTTACGGGACCCGCTGATCGCAGCTCGTTCGGCCTGATCCTGACGCTGGGAAACAGCGGCCAGTTTCTGACCGGAATTGGGCGACCATAGGAGTATGGCGAACACGAGCGCGCGCACGCTGCGGCTGCTGTCGCTGCTGGAAGCGCGGCGGTACTGGCCCGGCGAGGAACTGGCCGGCCAGCTGGGGGTCTCGCCGCGGACGCTGCGGCGGGACGTCGACCGGCTGCGCGAGCTCGGCTACCCGATCGAGGCGCAGCGCGGCGT
>JBAPYC010000946.1:0-2493 GCA_049284535.1 Streptosporangiaceae bacterium | reverse complement strand
GTTCTCACCGCCGCGGCCGACATCGACCCGGCGGCCGCGAAGCAGCTCGCCGAGTGGAGCCGCAACCGGATGGCCGGCGCGGCCGGGTTCATCCGGTACCTCGCGTCCCTGGACGGGCTGGCGGCCGGCCTCACCGAGCAACGTGCCGCGGAGCTCTGCTGGGCGCTCACCGACGGCCACCTCTACCGGCTGCTGGTCGCTCAGCGCGGCTGGAGCACCGCCGACTTCAGCCGGTGGCTGTTCGACACCCTCGCGGCGGCACTGCTGCCTGTCTGAACGGGCCGCAACCCAGCCCCGAGTTGGGCCACGTTTGTGCGCAAGCCGGCTGGTGCAGGACCGCATCAAGAGCGAAGGCAAGCGACGCCAGGCTTGGGACCGCGTTGGTGCCGTTACCCTGTGACGCATGCTCGCGGCAGCACACACCGCCCGGACCGGGCCTGGCGTGAGGGGGGTGGAGAGGGGGTGGAGGCCGCGGCTTGCTCTCCACCCGGCTCCACCCGATGACCCACCTGTCACCCGATGTGCCGGAGGGCTCAAATCCGGAGGCTGGAAGACGTCTGAAGTTGCTTCCTGAAGGAGACGTCAATGCCAGCCAATGTGTGGATTCTCAACCTGATCGTGCTCGGGGCCGTGCTGGAGGCAGACCTCGGCCGCCGGAAGATCGGCTGGTTCCGGGTGCTGCGCCCGCTGCTCACCGCCATCTTGATCTGCCCGCTGTTCCTGGACAGTGTCCCCACCAACAGTCACGACGTGGCCCTGCAGGCTGTTGGCATCGGCGGTGGTGTGCTGCTCGGCCTGGCTGCCCACCTGTTCATCTCGGTCGGTTACGGCCCGGTCAAGAGCAGGCGGGGCACGCGTGACCGGGCGGTCAGCCGGGCCGGGTCCGGCTACGCCGCGTTCTGGACGGTGATCTACGGCGGCCGGCTGCTGTTCATCTATGGCACGCTCCACTGGTTCTCTGTCCCCCTCGGCCAGTTCATGGCTGCCCACCAGCTCAGTGCCGCCGGGCTGACCGACGCGCTGATTTTCATGGCCGTCGCCATGGCACTGGCCCGCAGCGCGCTGCTGGGGGTCCGTGGGCGGGCGGCCGCCCGTCGCTTCGCCGCCGGGACGGGCGCGTCGTCCACGGCCGCAGCCAGCGTCCGGTAACCGGCCCAATCGAGCTAAAGGCCACGCGAACAGGAGGTCGTGCCATGATCATCGTGATTCACCTGCTGCAGCACCTGGGTGTTCCCTCGGGAGCGGCCATCGCCATCGTCATCGCGGCCAAGAAGTTCCTCAAGGGCGGGATCGCGAGGACCGCGGCGCGCCGCGACCGCGAACAGGGATCTTCCCGTGACTACCGCTGAGCGGATGGCCCCGGACGCAGACGCCGGGGCCATCGGCGTGTCGGCCCGCGGATGGGGCAGTCCCGCAGATGGGACAATGGGCCAACACGCCGGAGGCAGAAACTGGTGAACGCGGGTACGGTGGCACGCTGGTCCGGCTGGCGCAGGTGGACGTGGCTAGCGCGCGCCTGCCTGGCCGGGCTGATACTCGCTGACGTCTGGCTCGGCCGCCCCGTGCCCGGGCTGGGCGGCAGGCACCTGTTCCTGCTGGTGGGCAGCGTCCTGGCTGCCCTGACGTGGATTGCCTGGCTGCCCGCCGAGCGGGTGGGCCCGCGGGTCCGGCTGCCAGCGCTGGTGGTCGGGATGGTGGGAGCCTGCCTGGCCGCCCTGGTCAGCCCCAGCACCGCCGCCACAGCGCTGCCCATCGCGATCGGCGTCATGGCCGGTAGCTCGTTTACCGTGCTGGAAGGTGCCGGGGTGGCGGCCTGCGGCCTCATCACCTTGGCAGTGGGCTCGCTGGTCGTGACCTCCCCGGGTTTCTCCCTGCTCGGCGCCTGCGCGGCGGTGGTCGGCGGCCTGCTCGCCGGGCTGTGGCGCAGCCAGTACCGGCTGCGAGCCGAGGATGCCGAGCTGGCCGCCATCCAGACGCAGCGGGCCGAGCAGGAACACATCCGGGCGCAGGTGCTGGACGAACGGGCGCGCATCGCCAGGGAGATCCACGACATCCTGGCCCACACCCTGGGCGGCCTGGTGGTCCAGCTCGACGCCGCCGACGCCCTGCTGAGCCAGGGCGATGATCTCGAAGCGGGCCGCCGCCTGGTCGGGGGCGCCCGCCGGCTGGCCGTCGAGGGCCTGGAGGAGACCAGGCAGGCCATCGCGGCCCTGCGGACCGACCCGGTCGACCTGCCCGAGGCGCTGGCCGCTCTCGCCGTCGGCGATGGGGGGCGAGGTCAGGTCAGCTACGAGGTGCGCGGCACCCCTCGCCGGCTCGCGCCCGAGGCCAGCCTGGCCGTCTACCGCACGGCCCAGGAAGCCCTGGCCAACGCCCGCAAGCATGCCCCCGGCGCCCCCGTGGCGGTGACGTTGTCCTTCGGGGAACAGGCGGACGGGGAGCGGACGGCGGTCCTGCGGGTCGCCAACGGCGCGCCGCCAGGCGGCCCTGCCG
>JBAPYC010000945.1:0-8980 GCA_049284535.1 Streptosporangiaceae bacterium | reverse complement strand
GCACGCACGGTGTAGCACGCACGGTGTAGCACGCACGGGGTAGCACGCACGGCTGAGCGGGAGCGTTATCGCAGCCCGTTCGGCATCTTGTCAGGCGAGCCGGGTGACCTCGACGGTGACCTTGGCCGCGCTGGTGGAGGCGCCGTGGTAGATGCCCCGCAGCGGCGGGATGTCGGCGTAGTCGCGGCCACGGGCCACCACCACGTGCCGCTCGCGGACCGGCGCGCCGCTGGTCGGGTCGAGCGGCAGCCAGGAGCCGGCCCAGTACTCGACCCAGGCGTGGCTCTCCCCCACCAGCGTCTCGCCGGGCGTGGCGTCCGGGTCGGCGTGCAGGTAACCGGAGACGTACCGGGCCGGGAGCCCGGCCGCGCGCAGCAGCGCGACCGTGACGTGCGCCATGTCCTGGCACACGCCCTGCCCCTGGTCCCAGGCTTCCTGGGCGTTGGTCCGGACCCCAGTCGATCCGGCCATGTAGGCGACCTGGGCGCGGACGCCGGCCGCGATCTGCTCGGCCGCCTCGACCGGGCTGGCGCCGTGCAGCGCGTCCATCACCGTGCCCGCGACCGTGGGGGTCACCGTGGTCAGCGGGGTGGGCAGCAGGAATTCCAGCAGGCGGCCGCCGGGCGCCTGGGCGCGGATCTCGTCCCAGGACAGCAGCGGAGGCAGGTCCCTGATCACCTGCCCGGTCTCCACCGTGGCCTGGGCCCGGATGGTGAGGCTCTGGTGCGGGTCGGTGATGTCGAAGGTGCTGACGAAGGTGCCCCAGTAGTCGGCGTAGGTCCAGATGGGCACGCCGCCGCCCGCGGAGACCTTGCTCTCGAGCACGACCTGGCTGGGCAGGGTGAGCGGGGTCATCCGGACCTCGTTGAAGGAAGCCCGGACCGGTGCGATGTACCTGACCTTGGTGGTGTGCACCACCCGCAGCCGCCAGCCCATCAGCCGTCCCGCTCCCAGGCCACCGGTTCCTCGTATTGGAAGTACCGGTGCGTGATGGCGTCGCACGCCTCCACGCAGGCCTGCTGGAGCTCGGCGAGCAGCTCGGGCAGCTCGTCGATGAGGTGGGCGGTGTCGGCGTATTCCAGCCGGGTGCGCAGCTGGCCGATCGTTCGTCGCGCTAGGTCGTCCATGCCCATCCGGACCGGGCCCGGGTTCAGCGCGGCCAGGGAGTCCTCGGCGGTCACCAGGGAGTAGATGACCGAGCGGGGGAACAGCCGGTCCCGGAGCAGGAACTCGGCCACCCGGGAGGGTTCGGCCAGCCAGCCGTGCGTGCGGATGAAGGACTCATACGCGCCGCACGCGTGCAGCAGCAGGGCCCAGCTCTCCTCGGCCGGGCCGGGCATCCGGGCCAGCAGCAGCCGGGCCGTCATGTCGACGCGTTCCAGGGACCGGCCCAGGACCAGGAACCGCCAGGCGTCGTCGTGGCTCATGGTCGAGTCGGCCAGGCCGAAGAACAGGGCCGAGCGTTCCCTGATGTAACGGAGGTAGACGTGCGGGCCAAGCCGTTCGGCGGCGCGGCGCTGCCCGTTCAGGCCGTGGCCGGCCACGTTCAGGCACTCCCACATCTCGCTCGAGATCACCTCGCGGATGCCGCGGGCGCCGGCCCGCGCGGCCAGTATCGATCCGGCGATCGCGCTCGGGCTGCTGGCGTCGTAGGCCAGCCGGAACAGGGCCGTGCCGACGTCGGGTTCGGTGTCCGGGCCGGGGTCCACGCCGAGCAGGCCGAACAGCGGGGCGCAGCTGGCGGTTTTCTCGGCGCCCTGACCGCTGGTGCCGGCGCCGGGATCGCCGAGCAGGCGGTGCACGTACACGTCGACCAGCCGCGCGGTGTCGTCGGCGCGCTCGACGTAGCGGCCGGTCCAGAACAGGGTCTCGGCCATGCGGCTGAGCAGCTCGTCGTTCACTGGCCGCTGCTCACTGGCTGCTGCTCACTGCTGCTGCTGCTCACTGCTGCTGCTGGGCGCCGTTTCATTGATCCGGGCCGCTCTGGCGGCCGACGCTGGCCCGGGTGGTCGCGGCCTGGCGGGGAGTGAGCAGCGGGAACGGGGATCCCGACGCGGCGGCCGCTGTTTCCGGGTCCGGGCCGGCCGGGCGAGGGCCGGTCAGGACCCAGGTGTCCTTGGAGCCGCCGCCCTGGCTGGAGTTGACCACCAGCTCACCTTCGGGCAGCGCGACCCGGGTCAGGCCGCCGGGCAGCAGCCACACGTCGTCCCCGTCGTTGACGGCGAACGGCCGCAGGTCGATGTGCCGCGGGGCCAGGCCCTCGCCGATCAGCACCGGGGAGGTGGACAGCGCCACCGGGCGCTGGGCCATCCAGCCGCGCGGGTCGGCCACCAGCCGCTCGCGGAGCACGGCCAGTTCGGCCTTTGACGCGTGCGGGCCGATCACGATGCCGGCTCCGCCGGCGCCATCAACCGGCTTGACCACCAGTTCCGCCAGGGAGTCCAGTACCCAGGCCAGCTTGTCCGGGTCGTCCAGCCGGTGCGACTCCACGTTGTCAAGCAGCGGCTCCTCGCTGAGGTAATACCGGATCAGGTCCGGGATATAGGTATAGACGAGTTTGTCGTCCGCCACCCCGTTGCCGACCGCGTTGGCGATGGTGACGTTGCCCGCCCGGGCCGCGTTGATCAGGCCGGGGCAGCCGATCAGCGAATCGGGCCGGAACTGCAGCGGGTCGAGCCAGTCGTCGTCGACCCGGCGGTAGATGACGTCAACCGGGCGGCGGCCCCGGGTGGTGTGCACGAAGACGCGGTTGCGCGTGCAGAACAGGTCCCGGCCCTCGACCAGCTCCACGCCCATCAGCCGGGCCAGCAGCGTGTGCTCGAAGTAGGCGGCGTTGTGCACGCCCGGGGTGAGCACGACCACGCACGGGTCGGCGGTGCCCTCCGGGGCGGCGGCGCGCAGCGCGGCCAGCAGCCGGGATGGGTACTCGTCCACCCGGTGCACGCTCTGGTCCGCGAACAGCGCCGGGAACGTCCGGGTCATGGCCAGCCGGTTCTCCATCACGTAGCTGACCCCGGACGGCACCCGCACGTTGTCTTCCAGCACGCAGAAGCGGCCGTGCTCGTCGCGGATCAGGTCGATGCCGGCCACCTGCACGCGCACGCCGTTCGGCGGGGAGAAGTCGGCCACCTCACGGCGGAAGCGGGGCGAGGTGTAGATCAGCCGCCAGGGCATCACCCCGTCGTCGAAGACGCGGCCCGCGCCGTACACGTCGGCCAGGAAGGACTCCAGGGCCCGGACCCGCTGGCGGACGCCGCGGGACACCAGGTCCCACTCGGTGGCGTCGATGACCCGCGGGATCAGGTCCAGCGGAAACGGCCGCTCCTCCCCCGCGAAGTCGTAGGTGACGCCGCGGTCGGTGAACACCCGGGCCAGCTGGTCAGAGCGGAAGCGGAGTTCGGCTGGGTCCATCGGCTGGAGCACCGAGACCAGCGCGTCGTAGGGCGCGCGCGGCTTGCCGGGCGCCGCGAACATCTCGTCCCAGGCTTCGGCAAGCCGGTAGCCGTCGAAAATGTCCGCCACAGGGGCAGGTTAAGCTGCGCATGTTTAGCGGGGATCACGGATATGTTTCCGATTGTTTCCTAGCGTGTCGCGTATGAGTGCTGGCGAGACGGGCGGTTTTGCGCGTGCTGACGGGGGTGGTCGCGGGGGCGCGGCTGGAGCCAGGGGCTGGGGCGAGGCTTTTTCGGCGGTTGGCGGTGCTATCACACCGCCAACTGCCGAACGATCTTGTTACCTGTTACCCACGGGGTCGAAGAGACATAGCTTGTGGGCATGAGCCGGGTATGAGGCAGGGGCACCAGCCACGGGAGGCGATGAATGGAACCGCTGATCGTTGAGGTGCCGTCGCCGCTGGGGCTGCGGCCGAGCGGGCTGGAGCGGGCACCGGATGCGCTGCGGGCGGCCGGGCTGCACGAACGCCTGGGTGGCCCGGAGGCGGTGCGGATCAGCGTGCCGGCCTATTCCAAGGAGCGTGACCCGGCCTCAGGCGTGCTGAACCCGGCAGGCGTCGCGGCCGTGGCGCGGGACACCGCTGACGTGGTGACGGGCGCGCTGGACGGCGGCCGCTTCCCGGTCGTGCTCGGCGGGGACTGCAGCGTCATGCTGGGCGGGCTGCTGGCGCTGCGGCGCCGGGGCCGGTACGGCCTGGCCTTCCTCGACGGGCATGGGGACTTCCAGGACCCGGCCGACGAGCCGAACGGTGAGGTCGCCTCGCTCGACCTGGCCATCGCGACGGGCCGCGGACCGGCCGTGCTGACCGATCTGGAGGGACGGCGCCCCCTGGTGCGGGACGAGGACGTCGCGCTCGTCGGCTACCGGGTGGTAGACGACAACGACCACTTCGGCGACGAGCACGTGCGGGACACCGCGATGACCGTCATGGACCTGGCCGAGGTCCGGGACCGTGGCACGGACAGGACCGTCGGCACCGCGCTGGCCGCGGTGGCCAAGCCCGGGCTGGACGGCTTCTGGGTGCACGTCGACGTGGACGTGCTCGACGATGCGCTGGTGCCGGCCGTGGACTACCGCCATCTGGGCGGGCTGTCCTGGCGAGAGGCAGCGGACATCCTCGGCGGCCTGCTGGGCAGCGGACAGGCGCGCGGCCTGGAGATCACCATCTTCAACCCGGCGCTGGACCCGGACGGGAGCGTGGCCGCCGGGCTGGCCGGCCTCATCGCCGGCGCGGTGGCTCACCTGCCGGGGTAGCGGCGGCGTTGTGAACGCCGCGGCCCGCGTGCGCGGTGCGAGGACGACCGGCTTTCCTATGCTGGGTGCGTGCGCCTCGTCTCCTTGCTGCCCTCGGCGACCGAGATCGTCTATGCCCTCGGCCTGGGAGAGGACCTGGCCGGCGTCACCTTCGAGTGCAACGAGCCGCCCGCGGCCCGGGCCGAGAAGACGGTCGTGGTGGGCGGCCTGGATACCGGGGGGATGACTCCCGGCGAGATCGATCGCTACGTGCGGGCTCAGGTGGCCTCGGGCCAGGACCTGTACACGCTGCACGCGAAGGCCCTGGCCGGCCTGCGGCCCGACCTGATCCTGACCCAGGACCTGTGCCGGGTCTGCGCGCTGCCGTCCGGGCACGTCAACGACGCGCTGGACTACCTGGGCTGTCACGCGGACGTGCTGACCCTGGATCCGCACTCGCTGGAGGAGGTGCTGGATTCCATCCTGGCCGTCGGGCAGCGGGCCGGAGTGCCCGGCCGCGCGCAGGAGCTGGTGGCCGGGCTGCGGGCCCGGCTGGACCAGGTCGCGGCCCGGGTTGCCGGGCGGGACCGGCCCCGGGTAGCGATGATCGAGTGGGTCGACCCGCCGTTCTGCGCGGGCCACTGGGTCCCCGACCTGGTCACCGCGGCAGGCGGACGTCCGGTGGCCGCGAGCCCGGGTTCCCGGTCGGTGCCGACGAGCTGGGAGGCGATCGCCGCCGTCCGGCCGGACGTCGTGGTGGTGTCGCCGTGCGGTTATCACCTGGCGGCCGCGGCCGGGCAGGCGCAGACTGTCATCCGGGCGCTGCCGGGCGTGCCGGTCTGGGCCATCGACGGCGACGGGATCGTGGTCCGGCCGGGCCCGCGGCTGGTCACCGGCGTGGAGGCGCTGGCCGCGATCCTGCATCCCGATGTGGCGGCGGAGGCGCCGGCGGGTTCGGTGCAGCGGGTCGGTTAGCCGCCGCCGCGTCGTCCTTGGTCATCTCCCCGATTGGGACCCGCGGGGGCGGGCGGTCACGAAGACGGGCTAGACCGGTCCGTCTGGGCTGGCTCGACGAGCTCGACCGGGTTGCCGGACGGGTCTTCCAGCAGGATCTGGCGGCCGTCGATACCCTTGCCGATGTTGTTGCGGAACGTGACACCGGCCTGCTGAAGCTCACCGACCAGGGCCGGGAGATCGGTGACCTCGATGGAGAAGCGGTTCCACCCGCCGGGTTCGCCCGGTCCGGCGTCTGCGGAGGACAGCAGCAGGCGCAGGTCACCACGGGCCAGCACGACGAGGGCCGGGCCGGGTTGTCTCACCTCGGTGAAGCCGAGGTGCTTGGTGTAGAAGTCGATGGCCGCATCGATGTCATGGACGATGTACCGGACGCTAACGGTCGCCATAACCCCAACCTACGCCCCGGCGCCGTAGCCGCCGGGGAGCGACGTCATGATCGCGGGCAGTTCTGGCCCATATGTGGCCATTTCTGCCCGCGATCACGGAGTTGACCTGGGCGGGGAGGATTTGTTCCGGTGATGTTCATTCTGCCGACTTGCGGGAATGAAGTGCTGGCTAAAACCTGCGGCAGCAAAGGAGCGCCCATGTCTGAGCCCGCATCGGGGGCTGGCAGCACCGTCCTGACCAAACTCGATGATAGTAAGCCCACAGCCTTCTACTGGCAGCTCACCGTGCTGGCCACGCTGGGCGGCTTCCTGTTCGGCTACGACACATCCAACATCGGCTCGGCCCTGAACTTCGTCCCGTACCACCTCAAGGGCCTGGCCCTGGGCTACCTGGTCTCCGGGGCCTCGCTGGGGGCCGCGGCCGGGGCCATCCTGGGCGGTCCGCTGTCGGACCGGTTCGGCCGCAAGATCCTGCTCATCGTGGACGCCGGTATCTACGCCGCCGGGGCCATCTTGTCCGCGGTGACGCCGGACGCCGCCGTGCTGCTCATCGCCCGGACGCTGATCGGGCTGGCCATCGGGGCGGACTCGGCCATCGCCACCGCGTACATCGCCGAGTACGCGCCCAAGGACCGGCGCGGTGCGCTGAGCATGCTCCAGCAGTGGATGATCACGGTCGGGATCCTGGTCTCCTACATCGTCGCGCTGATCATCTTCTCGGCCTGGCCGAATAGCGCTGCCACCGTCGGCTGGCGGCTGGTCCTGGGCCTGGGCGCGGTTCCGGCGCTGCTCGGACTGGCGTTCCGCACGCAGATGCCCGAATCACCCCGCTGGCTGCTCCGGCACGGCCGCTACGACGACGTGCGCAAGGCCATGGCCACGCTGGGCGCGGGGGACGTAACCGAGGAGGAGGTCCGGGCGGCCGCCGAGACGGTGGAGAAGATGGAGGGCGGCAGCAAAGAGCAGCGGCGCCGGAACTGGACCCCGGGAGTGCGGCGGGCCCTGGTCGTGGTCAGCGTGTTCTTCATCTTCCAGCAGATCACCGGCATCAACGTGCCGCTGTACTACGGCCCGCACCTGCTCGGCCCGATCTTCGCCGGCGGGCACGCCACGCTGGTCGCCACCACCGTGGCCGGGGTCGAGGTCACCGCGATCATGACCGCGGTGAACGTGGCCTCCACCTATCTGGGCTTCCGCTGGATCGACAAGTTCGGCCGCAAGCCCCTGGCCATCGGCGGTTACACCGGCATGATCGTGTTCGCGCTGGTGGCCGCCCTCGGCCTGGTTGCGTTCTCCGGGACGCTGCGGCTGGTGGTCATCATGATCGGGCTGGATTTCTTCATCGCCTCGTTCGCCATCGGCGTCGGCGGCGTCGGCTGGACGCTGCAGGGCGAGGTCTTCCCCACCGCGGTCCGCGGCCAGGCCGCCGCCATCGCGGCCATGTTCGACTGGCTGGCCAACTTCGCCCTCATCGAGGTCTTCCCGGTCAGCCAGAACGCGATCAGCCTTGCGGGCGTCCTGGTCGTCTTCGCCGGGCTGTGTGCGCTGGCCATCGTGTTCGTGTGGAAGTTCCTGCCGGAGACCAAGGGCCTGCCGGTCGAGGAGATCGTCGAGGTCTTCGAGCGGCAGCAGAAGAAATCCATCCTGCCGAACGCTGCGCTGGGCAGCCGCGCCTGACGGCAGGATCCGTACCGGAACCACAGCGAAGAGGGCCGCGGGTAGCCGCGGCCCTCTTCGCTATCGCGCGGTTACTCCGGCGGGCCCGCGGTCAGGGCCAGCTCGCCGGACTTGTGCTGGCCGGACGGGGTCACCCAGGTCACGGAGACCGAGTCGCCGGGATGGAACTTGGCAATGATGCTGCCCAGATTTGAGGGGGAGCCCACCGTCTGCCCGTTCAGGCCGGTGATGACGGAGCCGGCGGTCAGGCCCGCTGACGCGGCCGGGCTGTCGCAGATCGTGCCCAGGACCAGCGTGCCGGAGTTGACCGGGGCGATGGTGGAGGGCACCTGGAGGTTGGCGTCGCTGGTGTAGCAGCCGGAGTTGCCGCTGCCTGAGCTGCCGCCGTTTCCGCTGCCGCCGAAACCGCCGCTGCCACCGAACCCGCCGTTGCCGCCGAAGCCGCTGTTCCCCTGATCCTGGGCCTGGTCCTGCGGGTTGCTGCTGGAGCCCTTGCCGATGTAGACGCCGATGAACGGCGGGTAGCCGATCACGATGGTGGAGCTGGCCTTGCCCGCGGCGATCTGCCGGGCCACGTCCAGCGCCGTGTTGATCGGGATGGCAAAGCCGGCCGACTGCTGCTGGTTGTAGCTGACGCTGTCACCTGCGGTGTCCATGCCGATGACCTGACCCGCGGAGCTGGCCAGCGGGCCGCCGGAGTCGCCGCTGACGATGTCGGCGTTGGTCTCGATCATCCCGTGCAGGGTCTCCTGGCTGACCGTTCCGCCCTGGTCGCTGGCGGTAATGGTCTGGTTGAGCCCGGTGACCTGGCCGGCCGCGGAGACGATCTCGCTGCGGCCCTCCGCGTTGCCCATGGCCACCACCGAATCACCGCTCTTGACCTGGCTCGAGTTGCCGATCGGGATGGTGCGCAGGCCGGAGGCGTTCTGCAGCTGGATCAGCGCAACGTCGCCGGTCACGTCGTAACCGACCACCTTGGCCTGGTACGTCTTGCCGGTCGACACGACCGTCGCGGTGATCTTGGTGGAGTTCTCGATGACGTGATTGTTGGTCAGCACCAGGCCGTCGGAGTTGATCACCATTCCGGTACCCGCGGCTTCCTCGCTGCTGTACTGGAGGGTGGTGTTGACGATGACCAGGCCGGGTTCGACCTTGCTCAGGACCTGCTGCGCGCTGGCGCTCGTACCGGATCCGCCGCTGCTGCTGCCCGGCTG